>NZ_JBEYYW010000008.1:0-235708 GCF_040645695.1 Streptomyces sp. NPDC046712
CCCGCCGCGGCGCAGCGCTCACCACCCGGCCGCCGAGTGCAGCGAGGGGTGGGAGCAGCACACCACCCGGTCCGCGTCTTCGACCACGTCCTCGCCGTTGACCCGGAACCGCAGCTGGGCAGCGAACCGGGGCGCGCGGCGCCCGGCACCCACCACGGGCCGTCGTCCGGCGGCCCGGGATGCAGCCGGAGCGCCCCCTGTCGGTCGGCCAATTCGAGGAGTGTCGGGGAAGCGCCGGTTCCCGGGGCAGGGCGGTGTCCGAGGGGCCGCGTTGGGCGTTGAGGCCGGCGGAGCTCTACGGCCGTTCGAAGAGTTGGAGGACGCCGCCGACGGAGAAGCACAGGGCGCCGGTGAGAGTGCCCCAGTTGGCGATGTCGATGTTGACCGGGCTGCCGGTGGCCGGCCGGGTGTAGGCGGCGAGGGCCGAGACCATGAACAGGACGGACCCGAACTGGTTCACCGCGACGATCCACCAGCCGAGGCTGCGCGGGAGCAGGCGAGGCCCACCGTGGCAGACCTCGACCAGGGCGAGATGCCCGGAGACCAGGAACAGCACGCAGCCCACCACGTCGGGTACCCAGATCAGCCGGTTGACCTGGTGGACGTTCAGTCCCTGGAGGAAGGAGTCCAGCAGGTTGACGCCGAACACCAGGGTGCCGGTGAACAAGATGAAGACGCTCAGCCAGTCCACCCGCGTCGGCTCGTAGCTCCACCACCGCCAGCGGTGGGTGACCAGCGCCTGGCCGCCGACCACATGGCGGGGCGCGTTGATCACCTGCAGCAGCGAGGCGTAGCCGCCGGTGTTGAAGAAGAGGCCGCCCGCGAAGTAGATCGAGGCGCTTTGGGTGGCGTCGCCGGAGCCGAACTGGGCGACGGCGGCACCGGCCGCGAACAGGGCCCCGCCGATGACGAAGGCGGTCGCGGCGACGACGTTGAGCCTGCGCAGGCGGCGGACCGCCACCTCGTCGGCACGAGCATGCCGGCCGGCCTCCGAGCCCGGTGCCCGAACGGCGAGGACTCCGCGGCGCCGCGCGAGCCGCGACTCCCAGACCGCCTCCCCGCCACCGGCCAGACGCCAGGTGACCCGGGTGGTGAACGGTCCCGCGCCCTCGGCGCGCTGCTCGGCTTGCCTCACGGCCCGAGACTAGATCGCCGAGCATGCCCTCTCCCGGCGAAACGCCGACCCGGCCCCACCCCGGAGGCAGCCGGTCCTTGAGGCGGCCGGCCTCTGCCCGCCCGGGTCCGGACAGCCTGGAGCCTCGACTGGCCGTGCGTCCGGGAACCGCAGAGCAGGTCAACGCACGTACAGGAGAGCCACAGGTGGTCAACTCAGTCCGGCCTGGCCCTCAGTGGTGGAAGCCGACGCGGTCCGCGTCGTGCGGACGCCCCTGTTCGAGGCACGTCTCGGCCTGCAGGCGGTCCAGCTCGGCCGCGATCTCCGCCGCCGGGTCGTACGTGAAAGTTGCTTCGTTGATTTCTAAGGACGGCGTGTGTTGACGGATTCCGACGACAGTTGTTGATCAACCCGATTCGGGCTGTCGACGAGAAGGACGGCACCAGTCACGGAGAACACGGGAAAAGAAGGCCCCGGGCTGTCCGTTCACAGTCGCCGAACATGCAGCCGAGGCCGGGCTCCGTCACCGGCACCCCGCAGCACGGGTGATCGATATTCTCACGTGCATGGGGCTGGACATCACTGTGATAATCGCCGACTGGTCATGGCTGGGTGAGGTTCCGCCCAGGGACAGGCTGTCGCGGTTGAGGGATGCCTGGTACGCCGACGAGACGGGGCTGTGGGATCACGATGCGCCAGTGGTCGAAGGCGACTGGGCGTGGCCACGAGGGGCGAGCAGCGCCTCCTTCGCCGTCTACGAGTTTCGGGGCACCCTGGGTTCGTACAAGCCGCACTTCTGGGCTGGGGAACGGTGGGAGTCCGTACGCGACCATGCCGACCCGCTGGTACGGGCCCGCTTGGATACCTTGCTGCTCGGGTTGATCTGGGGAGGGCTGGACGGTGAGGCGGAGCACGTGGATCAGGGCTTCTTCTGCGATGACCCCGCCGTCACGTACGGCGTGCTGCTCGCGAGGTCGCCGGCCGGCGTGCGGGAACTGGCCACGACGTCGGAGGAGGTACGGCCCTGGCTCGACGGGTTGCGTGGGCCGTTTGACGAGCATGCTGCCGCGCCTGAGGGCTGGGTCCGCGACTTCGCCGAGTTCACCGAGCTGCTGGACGACTGGGGCCGCGTTCTTTCCGAAGCCGCCCGGAAGGGCTGGGGACTCATAGGGCTGAGCGAGTAGGGCGCGACTGGTCGCCTCGCGCGACTTGATCACGCCGGATCGCTGCGTACAGCTCGCCCTTCGACATCTGCTGCATGACCGGCACCTTTCACCAAGAACCCGATTCGGTCCTGTCTCCGCCTATTTCATCTCCGCCGACGGCCCCGTGGCCGCCAAGCGTCACACCCCTTCGCGGGAGGCCTTGGAGGCCATGTCCGTGCAGCACCCGACCGACGTCGGCAGTCGGAGCTGGCCGACCACTACCGCGAAGCGCTCCCCTGCTGCCGGCAATGGCTGGGGATCGTCCTCGATTCGCGGTGCCGGTCCGGGGAGCTGGCCGCGCTGCGCCTTGCCGATGTAGCCGGCGAGCAGCGGGTGGTGGGGATCCGGCGCCGTCCGCAGCAGGCTCCGCCTGGGCGTGTGGAGGAGATTGCGGCGCTGGCCGTGCATCCGTCGGCGGTGGAGGCGATTCGTGCAGGGCATGTGCATCAGCGGTCGGAGGCCGTACGGCGGCGGGGTGAGTGGTGTTCTTGAACGCCGACTGCGAGTCTGTGCAGGTCAGCGCGACTGTGTCGGCTCGCGTCGGGCGATAGACGGGTGGTTTGACGGGCCGCGGTGAGCCGGATGCCGACGACGAAGGCGAGGTCCTGCCCTAGCTGTGCGATCTGTACGGGGCGGCGATGGCGGACAACACCGCTTGGTATTCCGTGGTCCGGACTCGTCGGCCGTCTTCGTCGTCGCCCACGGCTCGACGGTTCTCCAGACGTTCGGAGGTGTCTCATTCAGGTGCCAGTAGAGTGGAGCAGACGAGAGAAGAGATCCTCGATGGACTCCCGCATAGCGCGCATACGCTCCAAGTTGGCGAGGGCGCCGTACCAAGCGCAGCGCAGCCACTCGTTGGGTGCCGAGCGCCACCGGTTTCGCGTTGGCCCGCGCATCAGTTCCGCACAGGCGGATGCCTTCGAGCGCGAACACCACATCGCATTGCCGTTGGCCTACCGAGAGTTCCTCGTCGGACTCGGAGGCAGCGGTGCGGGCCCCTTCTACGGCCTGCTTCCGCTGGAGGATTGCAGGCTGTTCACCATGGACCGAAAGCCTCCGGACGGCACCCCGCGGGGATTCCATCACGTGGACCACCCGGACGCGCTGCAAGGAGATCGGTTCCTCCACATCGTTGAGATGGGATGCACCGACCTGTGCCTCATCGGCGTGACCGGGCCCCTCACCGGCCGCATGGTCACCGGCAACGCGGACGGCCTCTGGCACGCGAACGTCTCCTCGGCCCAGGACTTCCTGAGCTGGTATGAACGCTGGCTCAACCACATGCGGGACGGTATGGACAACCCCGCGCTGGGCCTCACCTCTCCGTCGACCGTCGCAAGCACCCCCTGGGGGCCCCGTGCCACGGCCCGTAGAAGTCGGTGACCGTACGCCGCAGAGGGATGGGGGGACGGAACCCGGAACCGAGTTCCTCAGAACGCCCATGTGTCATGCGACCTGGAGAAGGACGGCTAGCGCATGGTCGTGGGCTGCTCGCGAGAGCACCTGGCCGAGCTGGTCGCGCAGTAGCCGAGCCCGCGCGGTGACACACCCTTCCGATGGTCCTGCTGCTGGGCGGCCCCGCGTTCCCTTCGCCACGTGGCCCGGTCCGGGAGGCGAGGTGGCAGGATGACGCGGTGTCCGACTCTCTGCATGAACCGTGGCTGCGCGGCATCGCCTTCAATCCGGCGGCGCCCTCCGACGTACTGATACGCCTGCTGGATCGAGCGGCCGGTGAGGCCGGCCAGCTGATGTGTGAGGGCCGTGACCTGCCCGCTGCCGTCATCGACGCAGCCTTGCGGCACCCGGCCATGGCGATCCGCGGCCGACTCGCCCGCAACCAGCACGTCGACCCCGCACAACTCGCCCCCCTGGCAACCGACCCGTCGGGGATCATCCGCGCTGGGCTTGCCGGAGGGTCCCGCTACCCTCGGCCCCGACGGGTCCGACCGCTGCCGGACGACATCCTCGTCACCTTCATGACCGCCCAGGACGGGGGCGAGGACGGCATGCTCACCGAGCACGAGATCGTCCAGGAGCTCAGTTCCTCTCGGCAGATCCCTCTGTCCTTCTACCGCGCCATGGCCGGGCACGACCACCCCGAAATCCGCAAACGCGCCACCTGGAGGTGGCAGTCACTCACCCCTGCGCAGCGGAAGGCCCTGCTCGACGACCCCGACCCCGCCGTACGGGAAGCGGCGCAGGAGAGCCGCTGGGAGCTGGACCCGGAAGCGGTGGAGGCCAAGCTGCCGTCCATTGGCTCGCACGGCAAGTCGTTCGTGGTCGGCACGTGCGCCCTGTCCCCCGCACTCGTCGAGCAATGCTTCGCGGACGACACGGTGCACCCCCTGACCTGGAACCGCCACACCCCGGCCGACGCCGTCGCCCGGCTCGCCCGCCACCCCGAGGCAAAGGTCCGCGAGATGATCGCCGCCCGGCCCGACGTGGGACCGGACCTGGTCACCGAGCTGAGGGAGGACCCGGACGAGGACGTGCGGATGCGCGCACGCCTCCACCCCTTCCCCCGCACCTGGGCCGAGTACTGGGCGATCGAAAGGGTCATCGGGCACGGTCCGGACTGCACCTGCCCGATCACCGACCCGGCCCCCGAGCTGTCGCCCGACTGGTTCGCCGCCTGCGCGGCGTCCGAGGTACCAGCGCTCCGCCGGGTTGCAGCCAGCTGGCCCGGCCTGCCCGCGGAACTCGTCGAGACACTCGCGCAGGACGACGACGAGGAGGTACGGATCCGCCTGGCCTGCCACCACCCCCTCACTCCGCCACACCTCCTCCTGGACGTCTTCGTCAGCCGCCCGGTCCACCGTCCGCACCTGCTGACCCTGCCCGCGTTCCCCCGCACCGGCCTGGCCCACCTCATCGCCCACCCGGACCCCGCGGTACGCGCTCTGGCCGCAGCCGATCCCACCCTGCCCGAACCCCCGGTGGACGACCCCGACGAGTCGGTGTGCCGGGCGGCCGCTGCCAACCCGAGCCTGACACCGGAAGCCTTGGAGCCCCTCCTCGTCGACCCCCGCACGGCGGAGGGCGCTGCGGCCAACCCGTCCCTCCCCGTCCCCCGCATGCACGCACTCCTCGACCGCTGCCTGAACGGCGCCGCCAACTGACCTACGACGGCCCGACGCTGAGAGACGACACTCACATAGCGATCACAGGCGCCCTCAGCCACGTCGCGAAGGCGTGGCTGATCGAGGAGTACGACATCGCGCCGGCCGAGAAGCTTGCCCAGGCGTAGCCCGGCCCGCGCCGGCGCCGGCGCCGAGCCGAGGCCACACGACAAGGCCAGCACCCGCCTGGTCACCGAGGGCGCGGAACCTGGAGCCGATACGCCCCTGGCGACCACAAGCGGTGACCGCCGGAAGGGGGTTCGACCGAGAAGTCAGGCGACCGACGCCCGGAAGGGATCAGTGGGAATGATCTCCGCCTCGTCGAAAAGCTGCTCAAGCGCCTCGTGTCCGTGACGCCTGCGGAACTCGATCTCGGCGGTCGTCACAGGCAGCGTCCACAGGATTCGGGCGTGTCCCCCAGGGAGCGGACAGTGCTCAAGGTCGGGTCCGTGGAGATAGGGCAGGCTGATCAGCAGGTGATCGCAGGTCGACCCTGGCACCCACGGTTCACCGATCGGCATGCTGTGCTCCACATCGAGCTGATGCCCTCCGCAGTGGTAGTAAGCGGTCATGGCCATGAGCTCGATGAACCGCTGGTCGCGGACATGAGCGGTCATGACAAACTCAAGGCCCTGGCCGTCCTTCTCCATCGCGGCCCAACACCCGGCGGTCACATAGGCCCAGCTGTCACAGCGGGGGCCGGGCCCCACAACGAGAACCCGCAGGTCGGGCACCACCTCTCGCCGTTCTGGCCCGAGGTCGTAGTCGACGACCTCCACGGAATGCCCCACGAAGAACGCCCGGACATGTGACTCGACGGCCTCCACAGCCAGCAGCCTCGCATCACTCACCGCGCGATCATCCCAGACCCTCGCTCAGCGCCACGGCAGGGAGCGTCAGCCATGAATACGCGACACTCAACATGCGACCTCACCAGCCACGGGGTCGATGTAACGCTGCATGACACTCGGGGCTGAGGTCGGCGTAACGGCGAGCCGTACGGTGGATGCCGGCAGTAGATGCTCCGCTTCCGAGTCGGTCTGTCGCACCTCTGCTCAACCGACGGGCCGTCAGCATGGTGCCGCGGTAAATGTCGGACGTGGCCAACTCGCTGGATTTCCGTTGCGGCAACCTGGACGACGACCGAAATCGACTGGGGGCGAGACTTTTCCTATGAGAGTCAGATGCCTGCAGATCCTCCACCCCGCGGCCGATATCCCAGTCGCGGAGTACGACGGGATCCGGGTGGGTGCTGTCTACCCGGTTCTGGAGATGGTCGCCTACGACATCGATTGCCAGATCCGCGTACTCGGCCCCGGTACACCGGACCCAGGACTGCTCTGGGACCCCGCCGACTTCGAGACGGTGGACAGCGAAATACCCCCCGGCTGGACCCTGGTCATCGCCGACGGCCGCACCCGCCTCGCGGACGCCCGCTGGCAGCGCCCTGGATTCTGGACCGACTATCACCACGGCGACCCGCAGGCCCTGGCCGACTACGAGCATGTGAAACGCGAACTCCTCGCCGCCGCCCCACCCCACGAGAGCTGACCCTGCACCCGGATCCCTTCTCCTGCGTCCAGTCGGGGCAGCAGCCCGACGGCGACGGACCAGATCCACTGAGACAACGACCGACCTCCGCACCGGAGTCCAGATCAAATGAGAAGACCTGCACCCCGGCTTCTCAGCCTGGGGGCGCGAGTGGGGCCCCAAGCGCGGCGCGGAGCACCTTGAACTTCACCCGCTTGGCTCGGTGCTCCGCGGTTTGAGCGGCTGATCACTGAACATGAGTTGCATCTGTTCCTCTCGCCGACTCGCGACGAGCTGAAGTGGGCGGCCGAGGCGACGGACAGCGGCGCGACAGCAGCCATCCAGTCAGCGCGGCGGCGAGGCCGGCCAGCCCGGCCGCCGCGAAGCCGCCCGCCGGCGCGGAGACGTCGATCGCCACCCCGACGATCGGGGATCCGAGCGCGAAACCCGCACTCTGCGCCGAGGATTGAAGGCCTGTCGCCTCACCCCGCACGCCGGCCGGCGCCAGTCGGCTCACCGCGTCGGCCACCGCGGAAAGGGTCGGCGCGGTGAGAAACCCGGTGCCGACGACGGCCACGCACAACCAGGGCCAGTCGTGGGCAAGCCCTGCGGGAATCGTCACGAGACCGAGCAAGCCGAGCAGCAACCACGTGGGCAGCGACCGGGACAGCGCGCCGTAGATCAGCCCGCCGGCGACAGAGGTCACGCCGAGCACGGCCACGACCAGGGCGGCCCAGGACACCTGACCTGCTTCTTCGAGCGTGGCAACGATGGCGAGGTCGATGCCGCTGAGCAGCGTCGTAGTACCGAACGCGATCGTCAGTACGGCAATCATGCCGCCGCTCAGCCACTCCTTTCGCCGGGGCCGTCCGGCCGCGCCGGCATCCGCCTCGTCCTCGGCACGCAGCGGCGGGTTGAGCAGGGCGATCCCGGTTCCGCCGACCACGATCGCGGCGCCGAGCCCCCACGCCACCACACCGGGGGACACCTTCGCGGCGCACAGGATCACGACTGCCGGGCCCACCATGTACGACAGCTCGCCCTGCACCGACTCCAGCGCGAACGCGGCCCGGCGCTGTTCCGTCGTCGTCATCGCGGCGATCGCCTGCCTGGTGACCGGCTGGGCCGGCACCATCAGCAGACCCGCCGCAAAGGCGGCGCCCAGCAGGATCCCGTACGGCAGGATCGGCACGCTCAGCCAGAACAGAAGCTGCGCTACGACAGTCAGCAGCAGCACACTACGCAGACCCCGCCGATCGATCATGCGGCCGAGCAGCGGCCCGCCCAGCGCCAGCCCGGTGGTCAGAGCCGCCGCTACACCACCGGCCGCCACGTAGCTCATATTCAGGCTAAGCACGACATACATCGTCAGTGCCATCACGTCAGCCGTGATCGCGGTACGGGCAAGGAAGGAAGCGCCCAACAGCGATGCCATCCCCGGCACGGCGAGGATCTGTCGGTATCCGGTCACTCACGTGACGCTAAATCCTGCGTCAGACCATAGGTAGTGGTTCATTTACTGCGACCGACATAATGAATCGTTATGGCCAGGGATCTTGAAACCGCATTGCTGCGGTCCTTCGTCACCATCGTTCAGGCGGGCAGCATCAGCCGCGCCGCGACCACGCTCGGACATACCCAGCCCGCGCTCAGCCAGCAGGTGCGCAAGCTCGAGAGGGCCATCGGCCGTCCACTGCTCCACCGATCACCGTCCGGTGTCTCGCTGACCCGGGCGGGCGAGGAGCTCCTGCCGTACGCCGAACGCATTCTCTCGCTCTCCGCACAGGCACTCACCGAAACCGGGCGCACGCTCACCGGCCGCTGCGGCGTCGGGCTGCTCGAAGACCTCGCCGCGTCCCAGCTTCCGCAGGCCCTCGCCGACCTCGCCCGGCTGCACCCCGGCGCAACCCTGGAGGTGCTCAGCATGTCCAACGCCGCCATGCGGGAGGCCTACGACACGGGCCGCGTCCAACTCGTGCTCAACGAGGTGCCGGCCATTCCCGGACCGCCGCGCTGGACCGTACGCCGCCCGCTGGTCTGGGCGATCGGCCAGGGCGTGGACGTGACTGCCGATCCGCTGCCGGTGGTGCTGTTCTCGAACACGTGCTCCTGGCGTACGGCGGTGCTGGAAACCCTGGAACGCGCCGATCGACCCTGGCGGGTGGCCTTCGAAAGCAACAGCCTGGTCAGTGTGCTCGCCGCGGTACGGGCCGGGCTCGGCGTCGCGGCGCTCATGCCCACCAACCTCGAACCGGCCATGGCCTGCCACTACGCGGACGCCCTGCCCGCTCTGCCGGACGTCGAGCTCGGCCTCGCACGACACCCGCGATCCGAAGGTGATCCGCTGATCGATGCCGTCGAGACCGCGCTACGACGCATGATCTGAGTTTCGCGGCCGGCCGGCGCGCCGTTTGCGTCCAACCCACAACAGCGGCTGCTGACGCGGTGCTCGCGGGCCAGGCCGGCGATGGACTGGCCGCCCAGGTACGCGACACGCACGGCGTCATTCTTCTCGTCCTCGACGGCCGGGCGCCGGCCGCCCTTGTTGTGCACAGTGAGGACCGCTTCATCGTGGGCGCGGCGAGTTGATGCCCGCCAGCGTGGCCCCGACCACGTGCAGGTGGACGGGCCTTTCATGAGCCGTCGGCTGTCTCCTGCGGGTGCTCGGCTGCGCAGAACTGTTCCAGGAGGAGTGGCGAGCCGAGGGCGGTGGCAGGAGCTTGCGGTGTGCGGCTTCCAGGGTCCGTACGGCGGCGGGAAGCCCGGCCGGCGGCGCCGCTGCCGCGCCGCGGGACCGTCCGCTGCCCGCAGAGGGACCATTACACGACGGCGGCTCTCGAGAAGTCGGACGGCGGCCTGGCGGGCTAGGCTCCCGGAGTCCGTAGTGCGGTGACCAGCGCCGTATTCACGGCGGTTGCAGGCAACATCGTCTTGATGGCCGCCGAGGCGAACGGTGGGTACTCCCGACTGTCCACAGTAGCAGGAGAGAGGCGTTTCATGGATCACTTGGCAGCAGTGTTGGCCATGATGGGTGAGCCGCGTAGGACCCACGACCACTCCGCCGGAACGTGGCAGCACCTCGAAGCAAGTTGCGACGTGGCAGTCCCGGACGACTACAAAAGCATCGTGGAGGCATACGCCCCGGTAGAGGTGAACTGGCATCTGCACCTCCTCCACCCCTCGGAAGATCTCGGGATGTGGATCGGCAGAACCATCGAGGCCTTTCGGGACACGGTCTGGGGCGATGACGTAGCGTGCCCCGGGTTCGAGGAAACAGGACCTCAGTTCGGCGGGAGGACGGGTCTGGTCCCCCTTGCCGGCACCGACAGGGGTGACTATGTCTTCGCGGCGCGAGACGGGGACGTTTGGAGGATCCTCACCTGCGATGGCAACGAACAGGACTTCTACGAATACCGGATGGGGTTCGCGGAGTGGCTACACGGTTGGCTGACGGGTGGTGACATGGTCGGGCCGGACAGTTCTGTGTTCTACCCCGGACCCCTCCGGCTGGAACGCTTCACACGGACCGCCGGCGAACCCTCTCTCGTCTGGGAGGGACCCCCGCGGTAAGCCGTGCACTACGAAGGGGCCCGCATTCCTGGTGGAATGCGCGCCCTCACTCACTGCTCGGGGCATGCGTTCGAACTGACCTTGGGCGGGCGGACGATGAATGTCGCGCAGGCGGCGTCGGCCGGAGCGGAAGCCCGCCCACGGTGACCGCCGCGGCGTCGACAACCACCCCTGAGACCGTGCTCCCCTGAGCGGGACGCCGCGGCTGCGCCGGCCGGCGCGATATCCGGTGGCGAAGCGGGCAGCCGGGGTGCCAAGCTCACCTCACCGAAGGGGCGTAGCTCAGCCCGGCCAGAGCAGCGGACTCCAAACCCGTACGCCGCAGGTTCGAATCCTGCCGCCCCTGCCACTACACCTCGACCAGGACGACTCCGTCGACCTTCTCAGCACACTCCGGCGGCGGGTCCTCAGCGAGGGATCGTTTCACGCGGTCCGGCAGTTCCCTGCGAAGTCCGCGTAGGCAGTGCTCGAAGTACGCCACGGCGAAGTGCCCCCGCAGATCGGGCAGGTGTCGGAACACGCACGCAGGTGCCGCATCGACCACGTCGATCGACACCCGCGGCTGCCGCGTAGGCCCGCCGATCAGCACGTGGCGACGACGGCCGTGGGCGAGTCGACCCACGCCGTCGTCCAGCCGCGGGGCTCGACGCTCAGCCCGTACCGGGCAGCGTCGGGTTGAGTGCCACCGCCGGTGCCCTCCTCCTAGTCTGGCGGGCCGGCGAGGCGCTCGGCGTCGGCGGTGCGGTTCTGCCAGAACTCCGCCGGACGGGCAGGTTCCGGCAGACCCCGGCCCTACGAACATCCGGAGCGGTCCCCAGCCCCCTCGCCCGGACCTTCATACCGGAAGCCGCAGGTCAGCGCACCCGACCCCGCGGCTTCAGCGGCGTCGCGGGCAGTTCCGGGGCCGGGAGCGGGGCGCCGTCGTAGCCCTTCACCTCGCCGAACCTGGTGCCGGTCATCCACGCCTCGCGGGCTTCTTCGATGTCCTGTTGCGACCGGCCGATCCAGTTCCAGAACATGACGATCTCCTCCTCGAACGGCTCGCCGCCCAGGAGCATCAGGCCCGCGTCAGAGACCGCGCGCAGGGGGAGTTCCGTGCGGCCGCAGCCGAGGTAGAGCATCGAGCCCGGGAGGACGGGGACACCGTCGACGTGGGCCTCGCCCGACATCGACAGAACCGCGTACTCGAAGTCCGGCTCCAGCGGGAGGTTCGTCTCCGTGCCCGCCGCCAGGGCGAGGTCGGCGCCGACCAGGGGGCTGTAGGTGGTGCCCGGGGACTGCGCGCCGTCGAGTTCGCCCAGGATCACCGTGGCCGTCAGGCCGGGGGCGGTGACCTGCGGGAGCGTCGCGTGGTGCTGGAAGTGGGGCTCGACGTTGCGGTGGGCGTCCGGTAGCGCCACCCACAGCTGGGCGCCGTGGAGGAAGCGGGCGTGCGGCTTGGGGCTCTCCTCGGAGTGGGAGATCGCCCGGCCCGACGTCATCAGGCCCAGCTCGCGCGGGCGGATCGTCTCGAGGCTGCCCGTGCTGTCGCGGTGCAGGACCTCGCCCTCGTGGAGCCAGCTCACCGTCTGGAGCCCCATGTGCGGATGCGGCGGGACCTGCATGCCGGGCTCGTCGGCGATGTCGTCCGGGCCGTAGTGGTCGACGAACGCCCAGGCGCCGACCATGCGGCGGCCGAGGTTCGGGAGCAGGCGGCGGACCTCGGTCGACTCGCCGAGCTGGACGTGGCGGGGGCTGAGGAGTTCCCGCACCGGCTCGGCGACGACGAAGCCGCGGCCGCCGCAGACGCTGAGGGCGGCCTGACGATCAAGATTGCTCATGACACTCAACCTATTCCTGTCCGGGGACCACGGGGGCGTGTCTCCACGCGGAAATAGTAGTGGAATGTTCAACCATCATGCGGTGTTGAGGACAGTGCCACCCCACCGGGTGGCAGGGTAGGGACGCCACGAGGGAGCGCAAGTGAACGACACGTACTACGAGTTCGGAACGGCCGGAGAGCGCTGGGACCGCGCCCAGCTGTTCTTCGACGCGAAGGAGTACCTGACGGCCGCCCGCATCCTGCGCGGCCTGGTCGCCGAGCACCCCGAGCAGACCGCCCAGCGCCTGCTGCTGGCCCGCGCGTACTACCACTCCGCTCAGCTGTCCCGCGCCGAGACCGAGCTGCGCGCCGTCCTCGACCGCGACCCGGTGGAGCACTACGCCCGGCTGATGCTCGGCCGCACCCTGGAGCGGCAGGGCCGGGCCGCCGAGGCCGCTCCGCACCTGCGGCTCGCGGCCGCGATGTCCGGAGAGCCGACGGACTGAGTCTCGGCCCGGTGTGCGGATTCGTGTGCCAAGCGGCCGGCCAGGTGCCGTGCCCCCGCGCGACGAGCTGGAGGCGGTTCGGTAAGGTCGTCGCGGGAGGTTCGAGCAGTGCGTACGGGACCAGCGGGACGCAGCAGCATGGGAGCGGGCGGTGCCTTGGCGCACCTGCTGCTCGTCGTGGTGCTCGCCCTCGGTGTCTTCGTGATGCACGCCGTGGGCCACCCGGAGAGCTCGTCGGATTCCGCGGCGGACGGCATGACGCACGTCTCCGCCTCCGCGCACCACATGGAGGACGAGGCGCCCGCCTCCACCTCCCACGACTCCGGCATGAATATGGACATGACCACGCTCTGCGTGGCCGTCCTCGGCATCTGGGCGCTGGCCCGGCTCGTCCTGGCCGCGCTCGGGCGCCGCCCCGACTGGCTGGTGCGCCTGCTCGGCCGGCTCACCCGCGCGCTGGGGCCGAACGCCCCGCCGCTCAGACCTCCCGACCTCGCTCAGCTGTCCATCCTGCGGATTTAGGCCGAACCGCCACCGCGGGCGCCTCGCGCTGCCCGCAGACGTGATCACTCAGCCTTTTCTCCACAGACAGCACACGAGGTGTGACACACATGCGTGCCTTCAAGAACCCCGCCGCCCGCAAGGTCGCCCTGGCCGGCTCCGTCGCCGCCCTGGGCCTTCTGCTCTCGGCCTGCGGCTCCGACGGCGACTCCATGAGCGGAATGGACCACGGCGGGAAGACCTCCGCCTCCGCGTCCCCGTCCCCCTCCACGTCCGCATCGTTCAACGACGCGGACGTGACGTTCGCCCAGGGGATGATCCCGCACCACCAGCAGGCGCTGGAGATGGCGAAGCTCGCCGACGGTCGGGCCGAGGACTCTGAGGTCAAGAAGATCGTCGCCGCGATCGAGAAGGCCCAGGACCCCGAGATCGGGACGATGAAGTCCTGGCTCAAGAGCTGGGGCAAGCCCGAGTCCGCCGGCCAGGGCGGGCATGGCGGTCACGGCACGGCTGCCGGGATGATGTCCGATCAGGACATGAAGGACCTGAGGTCCCTCAAGGGCAAGGCCTTCGACCGGAAGTTCGCCGAGCTGATGATCGCCCACCACGAGGGTGCGGTCGAGATGGCCAGGACCGAGCAGAAGGACGGTAGCGACGCGACGGCGAAGAAGCTCGCCGACGACGTGGTGCGGACGCAGTCCGCAGAGATCGCCGAGCTGCGGAAGATCCTCGACCGGCTCTGACCGGCCCGTACCGGCGGCCCCCCTTTTCCGGGGGGCCGCCGGCCCCTTCAGCCGTGCGTGGCCGTACGGACGACGACCTCGCCACCCACCACGACGGTCTCGGCCACCGTTCCCACAATGTGTTCCGGGTCGATGCGGAGGATGTCGCGGGACAGGACGACGAAGTCGGCGAGCTTGCCGACGCTCAGGGAACCCCGCTCCGTCTCAAGAAAATTGGCGTACGCCGAACCCATGGTGTAGCCCTCGATCGCGGTGGCGACGTCGATCGTCTCCTCCGGCGTCCAGGGCTCCCCGCCTCCGACGAGCGGCCGGCGGGTGACCGCCGTGTAGATGCCGACCATGGGGTCCATCTCGGCGACGTTCCAGTCGCTGGAGAGGGCGAGGACGGCTCCGGCGGCATGCAGGCTGCGCAGCGGCCACGCCTTGTGCCAGCGGTCGGGGCCGATGTTCTCGGCCCAGTCCTGGCCCGGGCCCGCGATGTCGGGGGCGGCGTGCCGGGGCTGCATGCAGGCGATGACACCGAGTTCGGCGAAGCGCGGGGTGTCGGCCGGGTCGAGGCATTCGACGTGGACGATCTGGTGGCGGGCGTCGCGCGGCCCGTTGGCGGAACGGGCACTGGCGACGGCGTCGAGGACCGTACGGATGCCGCGGTCTCCGGTGGCGTGCACGAAGCATTGGAAGCCGCGCGCGTCGAGTCGGGTGAGCAGTGCGGCGAACTCCTCCGGCGGGTAGAACGTGTCGCCGCGGTGGTGCCCGCAGCCGGCGTACGGCTCCAGGAGGGCGGCCGTACGGGGTTCGACGACGTCGTCGATGTACAGCTTGAGGGGGCCGACGCACAGCCGGTCGTCGTCGAACTTCCGTGCCGCGGCGGCGAATTCGTCGAGGTCTTCCTCGGTGGTGCCGCGCGGGTGGAAGAGGGCGGCGACGATCCGGGAGCGGAGTCGGCCCTCGGCGCGGGCCCACTCGAAGAGGGCGAGGTCGTCGAGGGAGTTCTGGGGTTCGACGACGGTGGTGATGCCGTAGCCGATGGCGTCGTCGAGGCTCTTGGCGAGCCTGCCGTACTGGCGGTCGGGTGCGGCCCACGGCACACCGAGCTCGCGCAGGGCGCGGTGGCCCGCGCGGGAGAGTCCCTTGACGGCGAAGTCCTTGACGAACCCGGTGGGTTCGCCGGTCTCGGGGTCCGTCACGGCGGTGCCGAACGGGAGGTCGACGTGGTCCCGGTCGATGCCGAGCCGGCGCATGGCGACGGTGTTGAGCCAGGCGGTGTGCACGTCGTAGCTGAGGACGAGGGCGGGTGTGCCCTCGGTGGCCGGGTCGAGATCGGCGGCGGTCGGCATCCGTCCGCCGGGGATCGCCGAGTAGTCGAAGGCCTCGGCCTCGATCCACGCGGCGTCGGGGTGAGCGGCGCGCCAGGTGCGGATCCGCTCGTGGATCTCGTCGAGGGTGCGGGCGCCCGCGAGTTGGACGCAGGCGTCGTCGGAGCCGAGGCGTACGTGGTTGTGGGCGTCGATGAACCCGGGCAGGACGAGTCGGCCCCCCGCGTCGAGGATCCGGGTGTCGGGTCCGACCCAGGCGGCCGCCTCGGCGTCCGCGCCGAGCCAGACGATCCGTCCGTCGCGCACGGCGAGCGCCTCGGCCTCGGGCAGCGCGGGGTCGACGGTGTGGACGCGGGCCCGGGTGAGGACCAGATCGGCAGGGGCGGGGCTGTTCATACGGACGGACTCCAGCTTCTTTCAGGGGTGTTACGGCCGCACGGGGGTGACGCTGCGGCGGGCGAGGAGGACGTAGACGAGCGCGGAGACGGCCGCGCCGAGGAGGGTGAGGTCGGCGCCGCCGAGCGGGGCGACGAGCGGACCGGTCCACAGTTCGGAGTCGCAGGTGAGCGCGGCGAAGACCATGCCGGAGAGCAGGGCGACGGTCCCTGCGGGGTGCCAGCCGGAGCGGTACCAGTAGGCGCCGCGCTCCGCGCCGTGCAGGGCGTCGGAGTCGTAGGTGCAGCGGCGCAGGACCATGTCGGCGAGGAAGACGCCGCCCCAGGGGGCGAAGACGATGATCAGGAGGGAGAGGAACGAGAGCAGCGAGGTGGTGAAGTCGGTGAGGAAGAGGGCGCCGAGCGCGCCGAGGGCGGTGACGGCGGCGCTGATCACGATGGCGCGGGCGCGGCTCCACGGGATGCCGAGGACCTGGAGGTTCAGGCTGGAGGAGTAGAGCGTGATGATCGAGTTGGTCACGGAGCCGCCGAGCACGAGGGCGAGGAAGAGCGGCTGGAACCAGCCGGGGAGCAGCCCTTCGGCACCGGCGACCGCGTCCGTCATGTCGGCCTGGGTCGCCGCGGCGACGCCGGCGACGCCCAGGGCCACGGAGGAGAGGAACCCGCCGAGCGCACCGCTCCAGGTGAGGGCCTTGAGCGAGGTGTCGCGGGGCAGGTAGCGGGTGTAGTCGGCGGGCATCGGGAGGTACGAGAAGGGGCCCGCGAGCATGACGACGAAGGCGAGGCTCCAGCCGGCGGCGCCGGGCCCCGCGGCCGGGGCGGACGTGTCGGCGCCGGGGAGGACGAACATCAGCAGGGCGGCGAAGCCGAGCGCGAGGACGTACGCCATCCAGCGTTCGGCGAACTGGACGGTCGCGTGGCCCCACAGGGCGACGGCGAAGGTCATCGCGAGGGTGACGAACAGGGCGAGGGCGCGTGAGGTGTGGCCGCCCGCCCAGCCGAGATCGGCGAAGAAGGCGTCGAGGGCGAGGGTGCCGACGACCGTGTTGACGATGGTGTACCCGATGCTGACGACCCAGTTGAGCAGTCCGGCGGGCCAGTTGCCGCGGACGCCGAAGGCGGCGCGCGAGACGACGAGGGTGGCGGTGCCGGTGCGGACGCCGCTGAGTCCGGCGGCACCGATGGCGAAGAAGGCGAGGCCGCCGATGACGACGACGGCGGTGGCCTGCCAGAAGGAGAGGCCGAAGGCGACGGCGAGGGCGCCGTTGATCACGTAGGTGAAGGTGAGGTTGGAGCCGAACCAGAGCCAGAAGACGTCCTTGGCGCTGCCATGGCGTTCGGCGTCCGGAATGGGGTCGATGCCGTGGCCCTCGACCTGGAAGACCTCGTCGCGGCCGACGTCCGCCGCTCTCTGCTCCTGCAGCATGCGCACTCCCCAGACTTTGAATGCCGTTCTAGAACTTAGAACGGCATTCAAGATGTGGGAGGGGGCACCGCCGCGTCAAGACCCCTGGGGCCCACGGTTAAAGTCGTGACCATCGGGTCAGGGGCGACGGAGGCGGAACGAGTGGCAGGGGCAGCGCGACGGCGCGACGGGCACATCGCCCAGGAGCGGATGCTCGAGGAGGCCATGGCGGCCATCGCCGAAGGCGGTCTGGCGTCGCTGACCATGTCGGCGCTGGCCGAACGCCTGGGCACGAGCGGCGGCCACATCCTGTACTACTTCGGCAGCAAGGATCTGCTGCTGCTGGCCGCACTGCGCTGGAGCGAGGCCGCGCTCGCGGAGGAACGCCGGGCGCTGCTGGCCCGGCGGCTGACGGCGGAGCGCAAGCTGGACCTCTTCCTGCGGCTCTACCTCCCCCGCGGCCCGCGCGATCCGCGCTGGACGCTCTGGATCGAGCTCTGGCCCCGCACCCCGGCGAACGACGCCCTGCGCGAGGCGCAGCGGGAGCTGGACCGCGGCTGGCAGGAGGACCTGGAGGCGCTGCTCGCCAAGGGCGTGGCCCAGTCCCGGTTCGCTCCGATGGACGCGGCGGACGTCACCGCCCGCGCCTCCGAACTCCTCGCCCTCCTGGACGGGTTGAGCACCCGGGTGGTGCTCGGCCAGGAGTCCGGACGGGACGCGCGCCCGGCGCTGGAGGCGGCACGGGCGGCCGCGGACCGGCTGATCCCGCGGGCATGAGGCAGGCGCCGCGCTCAGCCGCGGACCGGCTGATCCCGAGGGCATGAGGCGGCGCCGTGGTCAGTCGGCCGGCGGGGCCTCCCAGGGCAGTGGCTCGACGGCGGCGAAGGGCCACTCCAGGGCGTCGGGGTGGCGGCGGGACTGCTCGGCGTTCCAGCGGATCTGCTCGGTGTGGAGCGCCGGGCGGGAGAGCCGGGCGATCGACGGGTACGAGTCCGCGACCGCCTGGGCGAGTTCCAGCGTGGCCTCGGCGTCGGACGCGGCCTCCCCGGGGTGGGCGTGCGGGATGCCGTACCAGTCGGTGACGGCCCGCAGGGAGCGGCGGCCGGGGCGGTAGCGGTCGGCGTGGCGGTCCAGGACGAGGGGATCGCAGACCGGTGCCACGCCGTGTGGGAGCCGGTCGCTCAGCGGGGGCACGCCGTGGCGCAGCAGCTCGGCGTGCAGCGTGGTCAGGACGTACGGGGCGAACCAGACGACGAGGATCTCGTTCGACGCCAGGTGGTCCGCTATCAGGGTCGCCACCTCGTCCAGGGCGGGCGCGGCGGGCACACCGTTCGCGCGGGCACGCTCGACGGTGACGCCCTGGATCCTGTCCGGCGCCGATGAATGGATATTGGATCCAGGATCCATGATCCAATCTCCGGTCGTGCCGTCAGTGAGGCGGACCGCCACGGCGAGGATCCGGTCCACGGCCACCCGGTTGCCGGTGGTCTCGATGTCCAGCGCCATGAGGCGGCGCCGGTGCCAGCCCGGCAGATCCTGCCGGGCCGGCGGCGCGGGCTCCGGCACATGCCCGGGGTGGAAGACCTCCCAGCCGCCGTTCGGGCCGTGCCGGAGCACTCCGGTCCCGGCCGGCACGACCGCACCACAGACGGCGCAGGGCCCGTCGTAGTCATTGGTCAGGTCCGGGGCCCCGGGGTTCATGACGTCCCCGCACCGTCCCGGTACGCCTCCAGGAGCCGCAGCCACGCCTCGCTCAGCGTCGGGTACGCGGGGACGGCGTGCCAGAGCCGGTCGATCGGCACTTCTCCGGCGACGGCGACGGTGGCCGAGTGGAGCAGTTCCCCGATGCCCGGGCCCACGAAGGTGACACCGAGGACGGTCTCGCGGTCCAGGTCGACGACCATGCGGGCGTGGCCGCGGTATCCGTCGGCGTAGAGGCCGGCGCCCGCCACGCCCGAGAGGTCGAGGTCGACGGCGCGGACGCGGTGTCCGGCGCGCTCGGCCTCGGCGAGGGAGAGTCCGACCGACGCGCCCTCGGGATCGGTGAAGACCACCTGGGGAACGGCCGCGTGGTCGGCGGTCGCCGTGTGCGCGCCCCAGCGGTCGGTCTCCGAGAGGGAGGCGCCGGCCGCGCGGGCGGCGATCGCGGCCCCGGCGATCCGGGCCTGGTACTTGCCCTGATGGGTCATCAAGGCACGGTGGTTGACGTCCCCCACGGCGTACAGCCAGTCGCTTCCGGTGACACGGAGGGTGTCGTCCACGGGCAGCCACGAGCCCGGCTCCAGGCCGACGGTCTCCAGGCCGATGTCGTCGGTGCGCGGGCGGCGGCCGGTGGCGAAGAGGACCTCGTCGCCCTCGACCCGGTCGCCGCCCTCCAGGACCACGGTCACCGGCCCCGTGCCCCCGTCGCGTACGACCGCGGCCACGGTGACGCCGGTACGGACGTCCGCGCCGCGCTCGGTGAGGGCGTCGGCGACGTGTTCACCGACGAAGGGTTCCATCCGGGGCAGCAGCCCCTTGCCCCGTACCAGGACCGTCACCCGGGAACCGAGCGCCTGCCAGGCGGTCGCCATCTCCGATGCGACCACTCCCCCGCCGACCACGATCAGCCGGCCCGGGACGTGGTGGGAGCTGGTGGCCTCGCGGCTGGTCCAGGGCCTGGCCCCGGTCAGGCCGGGCAGGTCGGGCAGCGCGGCGCGGGTTCCGGTGCAGACGGCGACGGCGTGCCGCGCGGAGAGGAGATGGTGCTCGCCCTCGGGTCCCTCGACGGCGACCTTGCGGACGCCGCGCAGCCGCCCCTGGCCGCGGTAGAGGCGGGCGCCGGTGGAGTCGAGCCAGCGGACGGCGCCGTCGTCCTTCCAGTCGGAGACGTAGTAGTCGCGGTGGGCGAGGACCGCCGCCGCGTCCAGCGGTCCCTGGACGAGCTGGCGCAGCCCCGGCACCTTCGCGGCGTCGGAGCGGGCGATGGCCGGGCGCAGCAGCGTCTTGCTGGGCATGCAGGCCCAGTACGAGCACTCGCCGCCGACCAGCTCGCTCTCCACCACCGCCACGCTCAGTCCGGCCGCCCGGGCCCGGTCCACCACGTTCTCGCCGACCGGCCCCGCTCCCAGGACCACCACGTCGTACTCGTGCTCCACCGCTCGCGTCATGGGCCCCAGTCTGGCGGCAGGTGTGCGCGACGGCCACCAGGGAAGGTGCGGCCCTGCGCCCCCGAAACGGCGCGGAATAGCGCGGCTCGATCCGCCGTTGTGCGGGGCGAGTCCCCAGGGGACCGTGAGGAAACCCGCCAGGAGACCCGGAGAGGTAGAAAGCATGAGCACTGTTGAGCTCACCAAGGACAACTTCGACCAGATCGTGAGTGACAACGACTTCGTTCTGATCGACTTCTGGGCTTCCTGGTGTGGTCCGTGCCGCCAGTTCGCGCCGGTCTTCGAGGCGGCGTCCGAGCGCCACGAGGACCTGGTGTTCGCCAAGGTCGACACCGAGGCGCAGCAGGAACTGGCCGCCGCGTTCGAGATCCGCTCGATCCCGACGCTGATGATCGTGCGCGACAACGTGGCCGTGTTCGCACAGCCCGGGGCGCTGCCGGAGGCGGCGCTCGAGGATGTGATCGGTCAGGCGCGCAAGCTCGACATGGACGAGGTGCGCAAGTCCATCGAGAACGCCAAGCAGTAGACGCACGCGGCGCAGGGGCGGTACGGGAGACCCGTACCGCCCCTTCGTCCGTTCCCGGCTCGCCCGTCCTCGGATCCTCCGTCCTCGGAGCCTCTGCCCTCGGATCGTCCGCCCTCGGTGCTCCCGTTCTCAGCGCTCCAGGACGAGGGCCAGGCCCTGGCCGACGCCGATGCACAGGGCCGCGAGACCCGTACCCGAGCCCGCCGCGGCGAGCTGGTGGGCCACCGAGCCGGCGAGCCGCGCGCCGGAGGCGCCCAGCGGGTGACCGATGGCGATGGCGCCTCCGCGGGGGTTGACGATCTTGGGGTCGAGTTCCGGCCACTCGGCGAGGCAGCCGAGCGACTGGGCGGCGAAGGCCTCGTTCAGCTCGAACGTCGTCAGGTCGGCGAAAGAGCGTCCCGACTTCTCCAGCGCGCGCCGGACCGCCTCGACCGGTCCGAGCCCGAAGAGCTGCGGCTCGATCCCGCTCACGGCGGAGGCACGGATGCGCGCGAGCGGCTCACGGCCGGACTCCCGCAGCCCCTCCTCGTCCACCAGGAGCAGGGCCGCGGCGCCGTCGTTGAGCGGCGAGGCGTTGCCGGCGGTGACGGTGCCGCCCTCGCGCCGGAAGGAGGGCTTCAGCTTGGCCAGAGCCTCGAGCGAGGTGGTGTCGCGGATGCACTCGTCGCGGACGAGGTCCACACCCTCGTACGGGACCACCTCGCCGTCGTAGAGCCCCTTGCCCCACGCCTCGGCGGCCTTCTGGTGGCTGGCCAGGGCGAACGCGTCCTGCTGCTCGCGAGTGATGCCGTGCTTGTCGGCGACGAGCTCCGCACCCTCGCCGAGCGCGACCGTCCACTCGGCGGGCATCCTCGGGTTGGTCATGCGCCAGCCCAGCGTCGTGGAGTGGAGCTGCTGATGGCCGGCCGGGAAGGCGCGTTCGGGCTTCTGCAGGACCCAGGGGGCGCGGGACATCGACTCGACGCCGCCGGCGATCGCCACGGAGGCGTCGCCCAGCGCGACGGCGCGGGCGGCCTGGATCACCGCCTCCAGACCCGAACCGCAGAGACGGTTGACGGTGACGCCCGGGACGGAGGTGGGGAGCCCGGCGAGCAGGACGGCCATGCGGGCCACGTCACGGTTGTCCTCGCCGGCACCGTTGGCGTCGCCGAAGTAGACGTCGTCGATCCGGGCGGGGTCGAGGTCGGGCGTGCGGTCCACGAGCGCCTTGACCACGTGCGCGGCGAGGTCGTCGGGGCGTACGGAGGAGAGCGCGCCCCCGAACTTGCCGATCGGCGTGCGGACGGCGTCGACGATGTAGACGTCGCGGATGCTCATCGGTTCTCTCCCACGTGACCTTCGGTACGCCAGCGTTCGCCTGGTGAATTTTCCTTCATTACCGTGCGCGCCGAGTCTCCGCCGGGTCGCGCCTTCTGTCAACGGTCCGGGACGCCGATACGTGGTGGATGAACCGATTTCGCCGGACCTCGCGGATCACGACCCCTCCGCATGCCGGATCAGCGCCGTCAGACCGTAGTCGAGCTCCCTGCCGTCGACCAGCAGCGCCTCGACCGTGCGGGTCTCGGGGTCGATGTCCGCGGCCAGGCCGTGGCCCTCGTAACGCGGATACCCCGAGGAGCCCGTGTGGCCGGTGGCCTCGACGACCGCCGACCGGACCGCGCTGTCCTCCACGGACGCGCCACCCCGGTCCTCCACGTGCTGGGGAACGAGGAGGATCTCGAAACGCCTCGGAACTCTGCTCATGCTTCGACGCTAATCCGCCGCGTCGCCGAACGCTCAGGTGGACTCCCGCGGGACGACCTGCGAGGCCATCAGGTCCCGCGCCTCCGGTGTGCCCTCCGGGTCACGCACCGCGCTGTCGACGAGTTCCGCGAGCTGCCTGCCGATCACCATGTCGATCCGGACCGTGGTCAGCCGGGGCCGGAGCAGCCGCCCGAGCAGCAGATCGTCGGAGCCGACGATCGCCGTCTCCTCCGGTACGGAGACGCCGACGTCCTGCAAGGCGCGCATCAGCAGCATCGCGTACTCGTCGTTGTACGCGAAGACCGCGTCGAGCCCGAGTTCGCACCACCGCCCGGCGAGCTCGTTCGCCGCCTCCTCCTCGTACCGCAGCGGCAGGGGCACGACGGTGGCGTCCGTCCCCGCGACCGCCTGCCGCGCGCCGTCCAGCCGGGGGCCGGAGAACATGTCCAGGCCCGGCTCCTCGGGAACCACCACGCCGATCCGGCGCCGGCCCCGCTCGAGGAGATGCTCCGCGGCGACGCGCCCCACCCTCCCCTGGTCCATGACCAGGGCGTGCGTGCCCGCGACCCGCTGCGGGCCGACGGTGATCACGGCCTTCGCGCCCGAGCGCTTGAGGATCTCCACACCGTTCGGGGTCAGATCGACCTCGCCGAAGGAGACCACCGCGACCGGGCGGAGCTCCGCCCAGGCACGGGCCGCCTCGTCCCCGTCCAGGCCGAGACTCCCGTACTGCACCACCGTGTAGTCGAGGCGGCGCAGGGCCCACTGCAGTTCGTTGAAGAACTGGCTGTAGAGCGGTCCGACCGGCACGTGCGCGGTCGGCAGCAGGACCATCCGGCTGTGGCCGGCGCGCAGGCTGCGGGCCGCGGCGTGGGGGACGTATCCCAGCTCCTCGGCCGCCTCGCGCACGCGTTGGCGGGTCGGCTCGCTGATCCGTACGGCCGCGGTGTTGTTCAGCACGTACGAGACGGTGGCTCTGGAGACGCCCGCGAGGCGCGCGACGTCGGCGCTGGTCGGGACGGCACGTTCGGCGGACTGTCTGGGTGACTGGCTCATCGCTTCGGCATCTTTCCAGACCAATCCGGCCCGGGGTCTGGCGGATGGCCGGAATTGGATGCTACACAGTGCTTACCCGTGTCACTGACACGTGTAACCGATCCTTTCACTTCCGCTCCTCGCCCCCGCACCGGGCGATCTCATCAGGAGGGCACAGTGGCCCTTTCCTCCCCGGACTCCGGCACCAGCACGGACACCGGCACCGCCCCCGGAGTCGACTCGCCCTCGGCTCCCCGGCCGACCCGCGGTCTGCTGTCCCTGCTCCTGACCGGCAACACGGCGATGTACGCGCTGTACGTCGGCGTCCCCGGAATGCTCCTCGCGCTCCAGATCGAGGACATCGATCCCGCGAACAAGGTGGCCAACTTCGGGCTGATCTCCGGCGTCTCGGCCATCTTCGCCACCGTCTTCAACCCGGTGGCCGGCGCGCTCTCGGACCGCACGGGGCGGCGCAACCCCTGGATCCTGGCGGGCGGCCTGCTCGCGATACCCGTGATGTTCCTGCTCGGCAGCGTGCACACGATCCTGCTGGTGATGATCGCCTGGTGTCTGGGCCAGGCCGTCATGAACATCTACCAGGCCGCCATCACCTCGGTCGTGCCCGACCGGGTGCCCATGGCCTCGCGTGGCAAGGCCTCTGCGGCCGTGGGGCTCGGCCTGCCCATCGGCTCCACCGTCGGCGCGCTGCTCGGTGCGGCCTTCTCCGAGGACTACCGCACCGGCTACCTCGTCTTCGGCGCGATCGTCGCGGCCGCGGCCGTCCTGTTCACCACCTGCGCCCGCGAACAGCGCATGCCCCCGAAGGCCCCGCTGCCGGTGAAGCAGCAGATCGCCGCTTTCGGCAGCGCGCTGAAGGACCACGACTTCCGCTGGGCGTTCATCGGCCGCGCGCTGCTGGTCCTCGGCTACTTCGCGGTCTCCGGCTTCCAGCTGTACATCCTCAAGGACCACACGGATCTGCCGGCCGGACTCACCGCCGAGGAGGCCGTGGCGATCCTGATGCCGCTCAACGCCGTCGCCATGGTCGTCTCCACCGTGCTCGGCGGCTGGCTCTCCGACCGCTACGACCGGCGCAAGCTCTTCGTCGGCGCCTCGGCCGCGCTCGCCGCGGTCGCCCTCGTCATCCCGGCGGTCTCGACGAGCTGGACCGCGATGCTCGCCTTCTCCGTCGTCAACGGCCTCGGATTCGGCTGCTACATGGCCGTGGACACGGCGCTGGTCACCATGGTGCTGCCGAAGGCCGAGGACGCGGCCCGCGACATGGGTGTGCTCAACGTCGCCAACGCGGGGCCGCAGATCGTCGCGCCGTTCGTCGCCTCGCTCGTCGTCTCGCTGAGTGGCGGATACACCGTCCTCTTCCTGGTCGCCGCCGTACTGTCGGTCCTCGGGGCGCTCGCCGTGCGCCCGATCCGTACCGTGCGCTGAAGACGACACCCCGAGAGGCATCGACGTGCGACTGAACACCACCACCTGGGGATCCGGTGACCGGATCGCGCTCCTGATCCACGGCATCATGGCCGACCACCGCACCTGGCGGCGGGTCGGACCGGCCCTGGCCGAGCGCGGCTACCGGGTGATCGCCGTGGACCTGCGCGGCCACGGCGCGAGTCCACGCGCCGAAGGCCCCGAGGGCTACACGCCGTGGGACTACGCCGACGACCTCGCCGAAACCCTGCCCACCGGGGCCGAGTTGGCGGTGGGCCACTCGCTCGGCGGGCTGGCCCTCGCGGCCGCCGTGGAGCGGCTCGCGCCGCGCCGCGCGGTCTACTCCGACCCCGCCTGGCATCTGCCGGCCGGGGACGGGGGCTACCGCCCGGAGCTGTTCACCCAGGGCAAGTCCCTCACCCGCGAGCACATCCGGATCCTCAACCCCCGCTGGGCGGAGGAGGATCTCGACATCGAGTTCGAGACGCTGCAGCTCTGGGACGAGCGGACCGCCCACGGTCTGGTGGACGTCGTCGGCCGGGACCTGTGGCCCGTGCGACCGCTCGTCCCCTCGCTGGTCACGCTGGCCGACCCGAGCTTCCTGGTCGCTCCCGAGAACGCCCGGATGCTCAAGGAGCGCGGTTTTGAACTCCGTACGGTCGTCGGCGCGGGTCATACGATCCACCGGGACGACTTCGAGGGGTTCATGACCGCCCTGGAGGGCTGGATCTGACGTACCTTCTGTTCATGGACGACGTCTCGATGGTCGGAATGCTCGGCCGGGTCACCGGCACCGTCGGACCGGGCCTCGTCGGTGAGGTGATCGTCCGGATCCGGGGCGGCGCCGAGCACTTCCTGGCCCACCCCGCCAACGCCAAGGAGCGGATCGAGACCGGAACGGTCGTGATGGTCATGGAACATCTCCCTCCACGCACCGTCTATGTCACAGCCGCGTACGACAGTTGACCGATCCATTGAGCGCCGGCCGCGAGGAGGCGCACACTCCCTTCACCGGATCCGCACGGCTCCGGTGAAGGGGGAGCTGCCCATGGGCATCGGCATCCTGGCGGGCGGCGCGGTCGGCGCCGTCCTCGTTCTCATCGCACTGTTCAAACTGATGTGGCGCGTCGCGGAACCCAACGAAGCGCTCATCATCTCCGGCTCCAACCACAAGATGGAGGGGCTCGGCGAGGGGATGGGCTTCCGGATCGTCACCGGGCGCGGCACGCTCGTGCTGCCGGGCGTCCAGGCGGTACGGAAGCTGTCGCTCGACCTCAACGAGACCCAGCTGCAGGTGGAGTGCGTCACCCACCAGGGCATTCCGCTCAAGGTCCGCGGTGTGGTGATCTTCAAGGTCGGCGACGACTTCGTGTCGATCGCCAACGCCGCCCGCCGTTTCCTCGACCAGCAGAAGCTGATGTCGGAGCGGGTGCACATCGTCTTCGCCGGTCATCTGCGCGCCATCGTCGGCGGGTTGACGGTCGAGGACATGATCCGTGACCGGGAGAAGCTGACCGGGCAGGCCCGTTCGGCCTGTGGCACGGAGATGGAGAAGCTCGGCCTGATCGTCGACTCGCTGCAGATCCACGAGATCGAGGACCCGACCGGGTACATCAAGAACCTGGCCGCGCCGCACGCGGCGGCGGTCCAGCGCGACGCCCGGATCGCGCAGGCGGAGGCCAACCGGCGGGCGACCGAGGCCGAACAGCAGGCCGCGGCCCGGATGTCGGAGGCCACCCGGGACAGCGAGATCCTGCAGGCCGGCTACCAGGCCGAGCGGGACCAGGCGTCCGCGAAGGCGCGGCAGGCCGGTCCGCTGGCCGAGGCCGGGGCGCGTCAGGAGGTCGTCGTCCAGGAGACGCGGGTCGCCGAGCTGGAGGCGCACCGCAAGGAGCAGCAGCTCCAGGCGGACGTCCGCAAGCCCGCGGACGCTAAGGCGTACGAGACCCGGACCCGGGCCGAGGCCGAGCGCGACGCCCGGATCTCGGCGGCGCAGGCGGAGGCCAAGGAGACCGAGCTGGCCAGTGCCGCCCAGGCGACGGCGACCCGGCTGACCGGTGAGGCGGAGGCGGCGGCCCAGCAGGCGAAGGGTCTCGCGATCGCCGAGGCGACC
Source organism: Streptomyces sp. NPDC046712 (assembly GCF_040645695.1). NCBI lineage: Bacteria > Bacillati > Actinomycetota > Actinomycetes > Kitasatosporales > Streptomycetaceae > Streptomyces > Streptomyces sp. NPDC046712. The sequence goes on from NZ_JBEYYW010000008.1 coordinate 27,218, forward strand.
CGGGCCAAGGGGCTCGCCGAGGCCGAGTCGATCAAGGCCAGGGCGGCGGCGCTCGCCGAGAACCAGGAGGCCGTGGTCGCCCAGCAACTGGCCGAGAGGTGGCCGGAGATCGTCGAGGCGGGCGCGTCCGCCTTCGGCAACGTGGACCAGATGGTCCTGCTGAACGGCGCCGACGGGATGGCGGAGATGTTCGCCAAGGCGCTGACCATGGGCGGGACGGGTCTCGGCCTGGCCCGTCAGCTGCTCGCCACCATGAATCCGGACGGCCGTCCGGCGGTCGCGCCTTCGGTCAACGGCGTGGCGCCGGCTCCCCGCACGGAGGCGATCCCGGTCGGCGACGACCAGGAGTAGCCGCGCGGCACGAGCAGAGGGCCGGGCCCGGCGCCGTACCGGCGTCGGGCCCCGGTCGTGCGTCCGCGGAAGGCCGGTGGTGACCGGAGGGCACTTGTGACCGGGAGGTCAGTCGTGACCTGAAGGTCAGTTGTGGCCGAACTTCCGCTCCTTCTTGTGGGAGACCTGCTCGATGATCGGCCGTGGAGTCTCCCGTACGACCGGTGTCTGTTCCTTCGCCGTCGCCTCGGTCCTGTGCTCGTGGCCGCCCGTACGGGCACCGCGGTTCACCCGGGTCTGTTTCTTGCCCACGATCGTGCCTCCTGTAGCCGGAACTCGGACGCTGGGGCCGATTTCAGCCTCGCACGCGGGTACGAACACCGCATGTCAGGGAACGCGTGCCCGGCGGGCTCTACGGTGGTCCCCGTGACAACCTTCCAGTACTCCACGACCGAGGCCGACCCCCACGCGATCGGCCCTGTCCGCACGTCCTACGCCCCCGACCGCGACGGCGCCCCGGATCCCGGGGAGATCGTGTGGACCTGGGTGCCCTTCGAGGAGAACGACGGGCGGGGCAAGGACCGTCCGGTCCTGGTGGTGGCCCGGGAGCCGGCGGGGACGCTCCTCGCCGTGCAGTTGTCCAGCAAGCGGCACGATCACGATGGCGAGCGGAGCGAGATGGGGGCACCCCCGGCCGAAGGTAGGGGGAGGGTGGCGATCGGCGTCGGTGCCTGGGACAGCGCGCGTCGCGAGTCCTGGGTGGACCTCGATCGTGTACTGCGGGTGCACGAGGCGGGTATGAGGCGCGAGGCGTGCGCCCTGGACCGGGCGCGCTTCGACCGGCTCGTGGAGCGGCTGATCGAGCGCTACGGCTGGTCGTAGCCGGTCAGGCGCCCGAGAAGACCCGCTGGAACGCGCCGAGGGTCGCCCGGTCCCTGGTGCGGTCGAGGATCGCGAAGACGATCTCGTCGAAGTGTCCGGCGAACCGGCCCCCGCCGGTCAGCAGCGCCCGGAAGGCGCCGGCGACCTCGGCCGGGTCGTTCTGGAAGACGCCGCAGCCCCAGGCGCCGAGGACGAGCCGGCGGTAGCCGCCGGCCACGGCGGTCTCCAGGACGCGTTCGGCGCGGGTCGCGAGGGCCGCGGGGACGCGGCCGGCGAGCTGGGGGGTCTGCCGACGGATCACGCCCGCGTTGGGTGCGGGCGAGGTGAGGAAGCCGACCGTGAACGGCTCGTTCAGGAGCCCGCCGCGGTCGTCGCGGAAGACCGGCACGCCGGGCGAGAGGATCACCCGGTCCGTGTAGAAGGCGTCCCGCGCTGCCCGGTGGTGCTCGTAGTACTCGGGGGCGCGCAAAAGCGTGGTGTAGAGGGCGGAGGCCCGGCAGACGGCCTCTTCCTGGGCCTGGGCGCCGTTCAGATAGCCGCCGCCGGGGTTGCGGGCGGAGGCGAAGTTCAGGACGGCCACCGGGGCCGCGTCGGCCCTGGTCAGCCGCTGGGCGGCGACGAGGCTGCTCTCGTCGGTGACCGTGATGACGGCGGTCCGGTCGGTGTCCGGGGCGACGGCGACGGGTTCGGGGCCGTAGAGCCTGGTTCCGGCCACCGCGGCGGTCAGTTCCGCCTCGATCGAGACCGTCCGGCCGTCGGGGGCGCGGTAGCGGCCCGCCTCGACGATCTCCTCGGTCTGCTTCGCGATCCCCCGCAGTCGTGCACTCATGCCCGCAAGCTTGATCGAATCGGCTCCTCCCGGGCAACGGAATATTCGTCGCGATGTTCACCGTGTGACCGAAGGGGCGCTCTTGCACGCCTGACGGCGGTGGCTTTAGGTGGAATCAGCGCCTTCCGAACAGGAGGAACGACATGTCGTCGAGCGGCATACCGCAGAGCGGCCCCGCCCTCACCGAGGACGAGGCCGAGGACCTGCTGCGATGTATCTGCTTCAAGACGGGCCCACCCCGCGTGGTCGGGGTGGAGGTGGAATGGCTCGTCCACGAGCTGCGTGACCCGCGGCTCCCCGTCCGCCCGCAGCGGCTGGCCTCGGCCATCGACACCGTACGGTCCCTGCCGCTGGCCTCGGCACTGACCTTCGAACCCGGCGGACAGCTGGAGCTCAGCTCGCCGCCCGCCGACTCGCTCATGGGGTGCCTCGACACCCTCTCGGCCGATCTCCGGGCGGTACGCGGCGCGCTCGCCCCGCTCGGACTCTCCCTCAGCGGTTACGGGGTCGATCCCTGGCACGCGCCGCGGGACCGGCTGCTGCGCGAGCCCCGGTACGACGCGATGGAGGCCGCGCTCGACCGTACGGGACCCGCCGGCCGGGCCATGATGTGCGACTCGGCGTCGGTGCAGATCTGTCTGGACGCCGGTCACGAGGAGCCGGGGCCGCTCGGCTACCACCGCCGCTGGCAACTGGCCCATCTGCTGGGCGCGGTGCTGGTGGCCGCGTTCGCCAACTCCGCCGTCCACGGCGGCCGCCGGACCGGCTGGCGGTCGACCCGGCAGGCGCTGTGGACCGATCTCGACCCCGCCCTGGCGCTCGCGCCGGCCCCGGACGGGGAGCCCCGCGCGGCGTGGGCGGCGCATGTGCTGGACACCCCGGTGATGTGCATACGCGGTGAGGACGCCCCGTGGGTGGTGCCGGAGGGGCTGACGTTCCGGGAGTGGCTGCGGACCGGCCGTCCCCGCCCGGCCGGTGAGGACGATCTGCGCTACCACCTGACCACGCTCTTCCCGCCCGTGCGACCGCGCGGGCATCTGGAGCTGCGGATGATCGACGCCCAGCCCGGTCCGGACGGCTGGATCGTGCCGGTGGCCGTGACCACGGCGCTCTTCGAGGACCCGGAGGCCACCGAGCTGGTCTACCGGGCGGTCAAACCCCTGGCCGAGCGGGCCGGTTCGCAGGCGGCGCCACGCAATCCGCTCTGGCTGGCCGCCGCCCGGGACGGGCTCGCCGACCCCGATCTGCACGCCGCCGCCCTGGTGGCGTTCCCCGCCGCGCTGGAGGCGCTCCCCCGGATCGGGGCCGGCCCCGCCGTGGAGCGGGCGGTGGCCGCCTTCCACGAACGGTACGTACTCCCCGGCAGCTGTCCCGCCGACGAACTCCAGGAGGTGGCGTCATGACCGTGACGACGGATCCCTCGGCCCTGCGGCGGCGGGCCCTCGACGCGCTCACCACCGCCCGGGAGCGGACCGCGCTGCTCACCTCCTGTGTCGAGGACGACGAACTCACCGCCCAGCACTCTCCGTTGATGTCCCCGCTCGTGTGGGACCTGGCGCACATCGGCAACCAGGAGGAGCAGTGGCTGTGGCGGGCCGTGGCGGGGCGTGACGCGCTGCGCCCGGAGATCGACTCGATCTACGACGCCTTCGAGCACCCGCGCGCCAGCCGCCCGTCCCTGCCCCTGCTGCCTCCGGCGGAGGCCCGGGCGTACGCCTCCGACGTCCGCGGTCGGGTCCTGGACATCCTGGCGGCCACCCCGCTGGAGGGCCGGCCGCTGATCGAGTCGGCGTTCGCCTTCGGGATGATCGCCCAGCACGAACAGCAGCACGACGAGACGATGCTGATCACCCATCAGCTGAGGAAGGGACCTCGGGCGCTGACCGCTCCCCCGCCGCCGGTCACGGACATCGGCCCGCTGGCTGCCGAAGTCCTGGTCCCCGGCGGGTCGTTCACGATGGGCACCTCGGACGAGGCGTGGGCGCTGGACAACGAGCGCCCGGCGCACACCCGGGTCGTCCCGGCGTTCTTCATCGACACCGTCCCCGTCACCAACGGCGCCTACATGGCGTTCGTCGCGGACGGCGGCTACACGGACGAGCGCTGGTGGCAGGCGGAGGGCTGGGCGCAGATCCGGCAGCACGACATCGGAGCTCCGCTGTTCTGGCGGCGCGACGGCGGGCAGTGGCTGCGCCGCCGGTTCGGTGTGACGGAGCCGGTGCCCGAGGACGAGCCGGTGGTGCATGTCAGCTGGTACGAGGCCGATGCCTACGCCCGCTGGGCCGGACGCAGGCTCCCCACCGAGGCCGAGTGGGAGAAGGCGGCCCGGCACGACCCGGCGAGCGGGCGCTCGCGCCGCTATCCGTGGGGCGATGCCGACCCCGCGCCCGTGCACGCCAATCTCGGCCAGCGGCATCTGCGTCCGGCTCCGGCCGGAAGCTATCCGGAGGGTGCTTCGCCGCTCGGCGTACGGCAGTTGATCGGGGACGTGTGGGAGTGGACGTCCAGCGACTTCCTGCCGTACCCGGGTTTCACGGCCTTCCCGTACAAGGAGTACTCGGAGGTCTTCTTCGGCCCGGCGCACAAGGTGCTGCGGGGCGGGTCGTTCGCGGTGGACCCGGTGGCCTGCCGGGGGACGTTCCGGAACTGGGACCTCCCGGTGCGCCGGCAGATCTTCTCCGGGTTCCGGACCGCACGGGACGCGGAGCTCGCCTGATGTGCCGCCATCTCGCCTTCGTCGGTGAGCCCGTGCCGCTCGGGGAGCTGCTGCTTCGGCCGCCGCACTCCCTGGAGCGGCAGGCCTGGCAGCCGCGCAGTCAGAGCAGCGGACTGGTGAACGCGGACGGCTTCGGCGTCGGCTGGTACGCCGAGGGCGATCCGGTGCCGGCCCGCTACCGCCGGGCCGCCCCCATCTGGGGAGATCTCTCCCTGGCCGATCTCGGGCGGGTGGTGCGCACGAAGGCGCTGCTCGCGGCGGTCCGGGGTGCCACCCGGCCGGGCGCGGACGGGGAGGCCGCGGCGGCCCCGTTCGCGGCGGGTCCGTGGTTGTTCAGTCACAACGGAGCGGTGGCGGGCTGGCCCGACTCGCTGACCGGCCCGGCCGCGGCCCTGACGGCCGGGGAGCTGCTCGCGATGGAGGCCCGCACGGACTCGGCGCTGGTGTGGGCTCTCGTACTGCACCGGCTGCGGGCCGGTGACGCGCCCGGGGCGGCGCTCGCCGACACCGTAAGGGAGGTCGCCGAGGCCGACCCGGAGTCCCGGCTCAACCTCCTGCTCACCGACGGCACCGCGATCACCGCGACGACCTGGGGGAACTCCCTGTGGTACCTGAGGCGTCCCGACCGCACGGTCGTGGCCTCGGAGCCGTACGACGACGATCCGCTCTGGCGCGAGGTGCCGGATCGCACTCTGCTGACCGCCACCCGCGCCGATGTCACCCTCACCTCGCTCAAGGAGCCCTCCTCGTGAGTCCGTTCCAGATGACCCGCACCCTTCCCGAGGACGCCACCGGCGCCGATCTGCGCGCCGATGTCCTGCACGGCCTGACGCGCATACCCAAGGAGCTGCCGCCGAAGTGGTTCTACGACGCGCGCGGGAGTGAACTGTTCGAGGAGATCACCCGGCTCCCGGAGTACTACCCGACCCGTGCGGAACGGGAGATCCTGATCGCCCGGGCCCATGACATCGCTGCGGCGACGGGGGCGCGGACCCTGGTGGAGCTGGGCTCCGGCTCCTCCGAGAAGACGCGGTTCCTGATCGACGCGCTCCTGCCCGAGCTGGACAGCTACGTGCCGGTGGACGTGAGCGAATCGGCGCTGACGGGTGCCGCCGAGGCGCTGCTCGCGGAGCGGCCCGGGCTCCATATCCACGCCCTGGTCGCCGATTTCACCCGTGGGCTCGCGCTGCCCGGTACGCCGGGTCCGCGGTTGGTGGCGTTCCTGGGGGGCACGATCGGCAATCTGCTGCCCGCCGAGCGCGGGGTGTTCCTGCGCTCGGTGCGGGCGATGCTGGCGCCGGGCGACGCCCTGCTGCTCGGCACGGACCTGGTGAAGGACGAGGCGACGCTGGTCGCCGCCTATGACGACGCCGCCGGGGTGACCGCGGAGTTCAACAAGAACGTGCTGGCCGTGATCGCGCGCGAGCTCGACGCGGATGTGCAGCCGGAGGACTTCGACCATGTGGCGCTGTGGGACCGCGAGCGGGAGTGGATCGAGATGCGGCTGCGGGCGCGCCACGCGCTCACGGTGAAGATTCCCGAGCTGGATCTGGTGGTGCCCTTCGAGGCGGGTGAGGAAGTACGGACGGAGGTGTCGGCGAAGTTCCGTCAGGCGGGGGTGCGTGCGGAGCTGGCGGAGGCCGGGCTCGAGCTGACCCGCTGGTGGACGGACGAGGAGGGGCGGTTCGCGCTGTCGCTGGCGACGGCCCGCTGAGCCGCCCAGGCCAGGGCGCGGCGGTCCGGATATTGGACGTTGGATATCGGATCCAGTATCCGGATCTCCGCGGTGAGTCCGCGGGCGGCCGCGATCCGCCAGAGCGAGGCGGCGAGCGGATCGTCCCCGACGAACGCGGCGGGTCCGGTCGGCCGGTACTCCAGCCGTACCGGCTGGACAGGGACGGAGGCGTCGAGGGCGGCCTGGAACGCGGCCGGCCGGAAGGCGCCCCCGCCCCGGCCGCACCAGGTCGACCCCTCCGGGAAGACGATCACCCGGCCCCCGCCCGCCAGCGCCCGCGCCATCGAGCGGACGGTGGCGGGCAGGGCCCGCAGCCGGTCACGGTCGATGAAGAGGGTGCCGCCCCGCGCCGCGACCGGCCCGAGCACCGGCCAGGTCCGGATCTCCCGCTTGGCGACCATGCGGCCGGGCAGGACGGCGGCGACGAGGGGGATGTCCAGCCACGAGATGTGGTTGGCGACGATCAGCAGGGGTCCCTCGGCGGGGACGGGGACTCCGGTGACCTTCAGCCGGACGCCGAAGGCCCGGATCACCAGCCGGCACCAGCGGCGGACGAGCGCCCGCCGGCCGGCCGCCGGCAGCAGGGCCGCCAGGGGTGCGAGCAGCACCCCGGCGAGGACGGCGGCGACGCCCGCGGCCAGCCGTGCCACGGCCCGTAGGGGCCCGGCGGCCCGACCCGTGTTCCGTGCGCAGGGGTCGGGGGCGCACGGCGAGGCCGGCAGCCAGGGCGAGACGGAGCCGGTTCCGGTCACTGCGCCGGTGCGAGGGAGAGGAAGTGGCGCAGGTAGCGGGGGTTGGTGTTGCGCAGCGACAGCAGGACGTAGAGGTCGGCCACGCCGAAGTCGGCGTCGTGGGCGGGCGCGCCGCAGACCCACGCGCCGAGCCGCAGATAGCCGCGGAGCAGCGGCGGGAGTTCGACGCGGCCCTCGGGGCGGGTGACGCCGTCGGGGGTCCAGAGCTTGTGCGGGGTGACCCAGTACTCCTCGGGGGCGAGGTGCTTGGCCTTGACGGTGTCCCAGGTGGCGGCGGCGAGGGTGCCCCCGTCGGCGAGCGGGATCGAGCAGCAGCCGGCCAGCCAGTTGTGGCCGGTGCGGGTCATGTAGCGGGCGAGCCCGGCCCAGATCAGGGCGATGACGGCGCCGTTGCGGTGGGCGGGGTGGACGCAGGAGCGGCCGACCTCGACGAGGTCGTCCCGGACGGGTGCGAGCCTGCCGAGGTCGAACTCGCTCTCGGAGTAGAGGCGTCCGGCGATCCGGGCGCGGTCGGGCGGCAGGACGCGGTACGTGCCGACGACCTCGCCGGTGGCCTCCTCGCGTACCAGCAGGTGGTCGCAGTACGCGTCGAAGGCGTCGGTGTCGAGGCCCGGCTCGGGGCCGTCGAGCCGGGCGCCCATCTCACCGGCGAAGACCTGGTGACGCAGCCGCTGCGCGGCGCGGACCTCCTCCTGGGTGCGGGCGAGAGTGACGACGTAGCGGGGCTCCTCCTCGGCGGACCGGACCGCGGACCGGGGCTGCGGCTGGGCCGGGACCCCGGCGAACGGGGCGGCCGTGACGGGGAGACCGGCGGGGACGGGGACAGCGGGGGCCGCGGCGGCTGCGGGCGACGGTGCGGGCATGTCGGGCTCCTCCGGCGTACGGAAGGGGGACGGTGAGGGCCGGACCGCGTGCGCGGTGGTCCGGCTCCCTACTTCTTCCGTGACCGGCTGGATTCGACATGACCGTTCGGGGGATCGCGGGTGTGCGGTCGCTGAATGCTATTCGGCGAGGGCTTGCGTGATCTGTTCCGAGGCCGAGCCGGCGGCCTGCTTCGGGTCGTCGCCCTGGAGGACGGCGGTCATGTACGGCTTGATCGGGTTCGACGCCTCGACGTCGGCCCATTGCGGGGAGTTGGGTGTGGCCTTGCCGCGGGCCGCGCCGACGGCCATGACGGCGGTGGCCTCCTGGCCCTCGACGACGGAGGCGAGGGAGGTCTTGTTGGGGACGTAGTTCATGGCACGGGCGAGTTCGGCCTGCCACTTCTCCCCCGCCAGGGCCTTGACGACGTCGATGGCCGCCGTCCGCTCGGGCGCGTTCTCGGGGACGATCAGATCGGAGCCGCCGGTGAAGACGGCGCACGGCTGCCCGGCCTTCTTGCCGGGTATCGGGAAGAAGCCCAGCTTGTCCTTGAGTCCCGGGTTGGCCTTGGTGATGGCGGCGACGGCGCTGGGGGTGGCGATGATCTGGGCGACATCGCCCCTGGCGAAGACCTCGGCCTGGGGCGGGGTCTGCTCGTCGGCGTCCTTCGGCCCGGAGCCGAGCGACTGCAGCTCCTTGTAGAAGTCCATGCCGCGCAGCGCGGCCGGGCTGTCCAGGGCGCCGGTCCACTCGCCGCCCTTGTCCTCGGCGAGCTCGCCGCCCTCGTCCCAGATGAACCCGGCGAGGGTGTACCAGTCCTGTCCGGCGAGGTAGATGCCCTGGGTGCCGTCGCGGTTGAGCTTCTCGGTGTCGTCGAGCCACTGGGCCCGGGTCGCGGGCGGCTTGGTGACGCCTGCCTGCGCGAAGAGGTCCTTGTGGTAGATGACGACGCGGTTGGCGGCGTACCAGGGGATGCCGTACTGGGACCCGCCGATACGGCCGGGCTCGGCGAGACCGGGCAGCCAGTCCTCGCTGCCGAGGTCGCGCACGGACTCCAGGGTGAGGTCGTAGAGCTTGTCGGTGTCCGCGTACTGGGCGACCTGGGTGTTGCCGACCTCGATGACGTCGGGCCCTCCGGTGCCGCTGATCGCCTCGGTGACCTTCTTGCCGATGCCCGTCCACTCCTGGATGGTGAACTCCAGCTCGATGCCCTCGTGCTCGGCCTCGTACGCCACGGTGAAGCGCTGGAGGAAGTCCTCGCTGACGCTGTCGCGCATCAGCCAGACGTTGACCGTGCGGTGCTGGTCGGCGTCGCCTGGCAGGAGCCCGCAGCCCGCGAGAGCGAGGGCGGTGGCGGCGGCCAGGGGACAGACGAGATGGCGGTTCTTCACGTAGGTCACCTTCTGCGTTCCATGACATGGAGTGCGGCATGGGGAGCTGACCCGTCGTGGGGGGACCGAACAGCGTGTTCGCGCGGGTATGTGGCCTGGATTCTGGTCTGGACCAATCAGTTGGTCAAGCCCTGGACGATCCGGTTCCGGGCAGGCGCGCCGGGCACGCCTGCCCATTACCCCCGGTAGGCGCGGGGCCGGTGGGGTCGGAACCGGCCGCGGCCTGTGGGCGTTACGGGACGGCCGGGACGGAGTCCTCGAAGGCCGTGCCCGCCGAGCGGTACGTCGCGACCTTGGCGGCCACCTGGGCCGGCGTCAGCACCTGGTCCTTCACGTGCAGGACGTAGTCGACCTTCTGGTCGTAGGCACGCGCGGTCGTGGAGCTCTGTCCGGCGAGATCGATCAGCCACTGGTTGAAGTTGATGGACATCGGGCGTTCGGGGAGATAGCGGGCGTCGTGCCGGCCGAACTCCTGGCCGTCGACGTAGTAGACGATCGAGCTGTCGTCGATGGTCAGGACGAGGTCGTGCCAGCCGGCGTAGCTCGCCCGGACCTCGGAGTGCTGGTTGACGGCCTCCCAGGGATCGGGCCGGTAGGTCTCCCACGAGGTCGTGTAGAGGATGTTGGCGGGCTCGCCCCAGCCGCCGTTGGGCAGGTACTCGAAGTCGTACTCGGCGTAGTCGTCCGCCATCGGCGCCTTGAGGTCGTTGATGGTGAAGAACGTCTGGACCAGGCGGTCGCCGTCCGGTCCGGAGAGCGGCGCGTCGGAGAAGCGGACCCGGGCCGCGTAGGTGCCGTTCCTGAACTTCATGGAGCGGGTGAGGATCTCGGTCTGCCGGGTGGACTCGGCGGTGCCGGCGGTCGAGGTCCTCAGGTTCATGATCGAGTTGGCGCCCTCCTTGGCGAAGGTCACGTTCTCGGGCGCCCAGGTGGCGCCGGGCACCCCCGGTCCGCCGGAGTTGGAGCGCACGCTCCACCCGTGGGCGGCGATCGCCGGGTCGGTGTGGCCGGTGTAGTCGAAGTCGTCGAAGAGCGCGGGCCCGCCGGTGGGCGGCGGTGTGGTCGGATCCGTCGGCGTCGGAGTGGGCTCGTTGCCCGCGGGGGCCGTGCCCCAGACCTGGACGCCACCGACGGTGGCGGTCACCTTGCTCCAGTTCGCGTACGTGGTCTGGCTCGGGCCGAAGGAGTAGTCGTCGTTCTGGTTCAGCGGCTGCCAGTTGGAGCGGTGGAAGCGCAACTGCATGTCGCCCGTGTCGGCGCCGGGGGCGAGGCTGCCCGCGCCGGCGGTGAAGCCGACCTCCAGATAGCGGTCGGCGGTGGCGGTGGGGTGGGCGAGGGTGCCGAAGGTGCCGGTGAGGTTGGCGCAGCCCTTCACGGCCCAGGAACAGGCGTAGGTGTACGAGGCTCCCGCGTCGGCCTTGAAGTAGTACCGCACCTTCACCTGGCTCAACGGGATGCTCGACGAACCGGTGTTGACCACCTTGAACCAGGGCTCGACCTGGTCGCTCCCGGTGGCGCTCTGCCGGTACTGGACGGTCACGGCCTCGCCGGCCGCGGCGGCGGGGAGGGGGGTCAGCGCGGTGGCACCGAGGCCGGTCACGGCGGCGACGGCCAGCGCGGCGCGTATCCGCAGGCCGGCGCCGGTCGGTCGGCCGGTGGCCGGCTGGACACTCGTCGTTCGGGTACTCATGAGGATTCCTCTCCTTGGACGGAGGTGGGGGAAAGGCGGCGCGGCACCCGGAGGGTGTCGAGCCGGGTCCGGTGGTGGTGCAGCCGGGCCTGGAAGCCGGGCCAGTCGCGGCGCCCGGTCCAGGCGGTCTCGGCCAGGGCGCAGAGGCGGGGGAAGGTCAGGTACTCGGCGTGCGCGGCGGTGGGGACGTACTCGGTCCACAGCTGGGCCTGGGTGCCGAGGACCCGCGCCGTCTCCTCGGCGCCCCAGTGGGCGGGGGCGGGATCGGTGTCGTGGACGGCGCGCAGGTCGACGACGGCACCCGGCTGGCCCGGCGGCTCGTCGGGGCTCGCCGACTGGGGGTGGTCGAGATAGGTGGAGCGGTGGGGCGCCATGACGACCTGATGGCCGCGGCGGGCGGCGGTGCGTCCGTGGGAGGTGTCCCGCCAGGGCATGACCGTGAAGTACGGGGGGAGGTCGGCGCCGGTCTCGGTCCAGCCGAGCGGCCGACGTCCCGCGTCGAGGAGATGGCGGCCGACCTGTTCCATGAACCAGCCGTGCAGGGCGTCCGGGCCGTCGAGTCCCTGCTCCGCGACGCGCCGGCGGGCGACGGATGAGGCGTGCCATTCGGTGGTGGGGCACTCCTCGCCGCCGATGTGGACGTGGGGCGAGGGGAAGACGTCGAGCACCTCGTCGAGCACCTCGCGGCAGAAGTCGAGGACCCCGTCGTGGACGCCGAGGACGGTGTCGCACACGCCCCAGCGGTCCCAGACGCCGAGGGTGCGGTCCGGGCGGTTGCCGAGTTCGGGGTATGCGGCCAGGGCTGCTCGGGCGTGACCGGGCATCTCGATCTCGGGCACGACGGTGATCCCCCGCTCGGCCGCGTGCCGGACCAGACCGGCGAGTTCGGAGCGGGTGTAGGCGCCGCCGTGCGGGAGCCCGCCGATCTCGGTGAGCCGGGGGCGGGCGGCGACCGGCATGCGCCAGCCCTGGTCGTCGGTGAGGTGGAGGTGAAGGACGTTGAGCTTGTGGAGGGCGAGGAGATCGACGTACCTCCGGAGGAAGCGGACGGGACGGAAGTGCCGGGCGACGTCGAGCATGGCTCCGCGCCAGGAGAACCGGGGTACATCGGTGATCTGTACGCAGGGCACCGACCACTCGACACCGGTGACGGGTTCGTTGAGAAGCACCTGGACGGGCAGGAGTTGACGGAGTGTCTGGACACCGGCGAGCAGGCCCCGGGGGCGGGCGGCGCGCAGCAGGACTCCCTCGGGGCCGACGGTGAGTCCGTACCCCTCGTCTCCGAGGCCGGTGAGGGCCGGGTCGAGTGCGAGGACGACGGGGCCGTCCGGGCGCTCGGGCAGCCGGAGCCCGGTGGCCGGCCGGAGGAGGGTGCGCAGCAGCTCGGCGGCGCCTCGGGCACCGGGGGCGATCTTGAGTGCGGTGGTGGCGTCGAAGGTGAACCTGCCTGGCAGGACGGTGAGTTGGGTGGGCTGCGGGACGAGCTGGGGCACGGGCATGGCGGCGCGCTATCCCTTCACGGCTCCGCCGGTCGTTCCGGCGGCGACCCGGCCCTGCAGGACCAGGAAGAGGACGAGGACGGGCAGGGCGAAGAGCGTGGACGCGGCCATGGTGGCGCCCCAGTCGGTGCCGAAGACGTTGGAGAAGGAGGAGAGCCAGACGGGCAGGGTCCGGTCGTCCTGGTTCTTGATGATGAGCATGTTGGCGAAGGCGAACTCGTTCCAGGCGGTGATGAAGCCGAAGAGCGAGGTGGCCAGCAGCCCGGGGGCGAGAAGGGGGAGGGTCACGCGGCGGAAGGCCTCGGCGCGGGTGCAGCCGTCGACCTGGGCGGCCTCTTCGAGCTCGGCGGGGACGGCGGCGAGGAAGGAGCGCAGGGTGACGATGGTGAACGGCAGAGTGATCATGAAGTAGATCAGGGTCAGCGTGGCCAGCCGGTCGAGCAGGCCGGCGTCCCGGGCGATGACGTACATCGGGATCAACAACGCCTCCCACGGCGCCACTTGAGCGATGAACACCATGAGGACGAAGGCTCGCCGGCCCCGCCAGCGCATCCGGGCGACGGCGAAGGCGGCGCCGAGCGCCACGACGAGCGCGAGCAGCACGCACCCGGCGGTGACGATCAGGCTGTTGCGCCAGAAGAGCCAGAACCCGTCCGCCTCGACGGCGTGGGCGAAGTGCTCCAGGGTGAGGGAGGTCGGCACGAGGACGGGGGTCTCGGCCTGGATGTCCGGAGTGGGTTTGAAGGCGGTGGAGACCATCCAGTACACCGGGAAGACGGCCAGGACGAAGACGGCCGTTGCGGCGGTGTTCAAGGGGAGTCGGCGCAGGGAGCGGGGTTTCACCGGTCGGCCTCCTGCCGGAGCATCTGGCGGAAGTAGGCGATCAGCACGGCGACGAGGATGAGGACCGTCAGGGTCGAGACGGCCGCGCCGAGGTCGTAGCGGTGCAGCGACTGGGCGACCCGGTACGCGTAGACCGGCAGGGTGGTCGTCGCCTCGCCGGGCCCGCCCCGGGTGACGGCCCAGATCTGGGCGAAGCAGCGGAAGACCCAGATGACTTCGAGACACAGGACCAGACCGAAGATCGGCCGCAGCAGCGGCAGGGTGATCGAGTGGAAGATCCGCCAGGCCCCGGCTCCGTCCAGGTGGGCCGACTCGTACAGCTCCTCGGGGACGGTCAGCAGGGCCGAGTGCAGGGTGATGGCGGCGAAGGGGACCGACTGCCACACCACGAGCAGCACGAGGACGGTGAAGGCGGCCGTGCCGTCGGCGAGCCAGGAGTACCCCTCGAAGGAGGTGAACCCGAGCCGTACGAGGACCCAGTTGACGATGCCGAGGCGGGAGGCGAAGAGCCACTGGAAGACGGTGGTGGTGGCGATGACCGGGCTGGCCCAGGCGAGGACGAGCCCGCTCGTGACCAGGATCCGCATCCGCCGGCCGAGCCGGCGCATCATGAGGGCGACGAGGGTGCCGATCACCATGATCAGGACGACGTTGACGAGGGTCCACCAGAAGGTGCGCCGGACAACCTCCCAGAACTCCGGGTCGGCCAGGACCGTTCGGTAGTCCGGAGGCCGACGAACGCGGCGCCGCCCCGGATCAGTTCGCCCATTCCGTAGTGCTGGAAGGAGATCAGCAGGTTGCGGACCAGAGGGTAGGCGAGGAGCAGGGCGCCGCCGAGGACGGTCGGGGCGACGAGGAGGTAGGGCCAGAGGGCCCCGCGACGCGGCCCGCTCACGAGCCGAGGGTCTTGGTGATGCTCTCCGACGCGGACTTGGCCGCCTGCGCCGGGTCGGTGCCGGTGAGCACGGCGGTCATGTACTGCTTGATCGGGTTGGTGGCCTCGACGGCGGCCCACTGGGGGGAGTTGGGCGTCGCGCGGCCCTGCGCGGCGCCTGCGGCCATGGCCGCGGTGCCCTCGTCGTCCTGGATCACACGAGCGAGCGAGGTCCGGTTGGGGACGTAACTCATCGTCCTGGCCATCTCCGTCTGCCACTTCTCGCCGGCGAGCGCCTTGACGACCTCGTACGCGGCGTCGGGATGGGCGGAGGCCTCGGGGACGATGAGGTCGGAGCCGCCGGTGAAGACCGCGCCGGGCTTGTCCGCCGCCTTGCCGGGGATCGGGAAGAAGCCGAGCTTGCCCTTGAGCGCCGGATTGGCCTGTTCGACGATCTTCGCGCCGCCGGGTACGGCGATGATCTGGGCGACGTCGCCCTTGGCGAAGACATCGGCCTGCGGCGGCTTGGCCTCGTCGGAGTCCTTGGGGCCCTTGCCGAGAGCCTGGAGCCGCCGGTAGAACTCCATGCCCGCCAGGGCCTGCGGGGTGTCGAGCACGCCCTTCCACTCCTTGCCGGCCAGCACGGCGAGGTCGCCGCCGTCCTCCCAGATGAAGCCCGACAGGGTGTACCAGTTCTGTCCGGGCAGGTAAATGCCCTGTGTCGTGCCCTTGTTGAGCTTGGCGGTGACGGTGAGCCACTCGGCGCGGGTCTTCGGCGGGGCGCTGATGCCGGCCCGGGCGAAGAGCTCCTTGTGGTAGATGACGACACGGTTGGCGGCATACCAGGGGATGCCGTACTGCTTCCCGTCGATCTTTCCCGGCTCGGCGAGTCCGGGCAGCCAGTCGGCCCCGTTCAGCTCGGCGACCTTGGCGCTGAGGTCGCGGACGCCGCCGCTCGCCGCGTACTGGGCGACCTGGGTGTTGCCGACCTCGATGACATCCGGGGCGTCGTTGCTGGCCAGGGCCGCGGTGACCTTCTCGCCGATGCCGTCCCACTCCTGGATCTGGATGTCGAGGGTGACGCCCTTGCGGGTCGCCTCGAAGTCGGTGCGGAAGCGGGTGAGGAAGTCGTCCGTGACGCTGTCCTTCATGATCCAGACGGTGACCTTCCCGGCTCCGCCTGCGGTCGCGGGGTCGTCGGTCGTGCCGCAGGCGGTGGCGCACAGGGCCAGCGTCGCCATGAGGGCGACGGGGCCGGCGAGGGAGCGGATGTTCACGGGCACCTCGAAGGATGATTGACCAATTGGTCAAGTGGTCAGAAGCGTGACCAGAAGGTGGCATGGACCAATGGAGCCGTCAACCCCTTGAAAAATATGCGTCGTTCACTCACCGACGACCTCTCGATGGCCAGGACTCTGGTTAGGATGAGCCTTACCAGTTGACCAGCCAGGGAGAACGCATGAAGGACGGCCCCTCGGGCGGGGTGCTGAAGAGGGAGCGTGTACGGGAACATCTGCTGGGCCTGATCGAGGCGGGCCGACCCGGCGAACCGATCCCCTCCGAGCGCACCCTGTGCGCCACGCTCGGCGTCTCACGCCCCACCCTGCGCGCAGCTGTCGACGAGTTGGTGGCCACGGGCGTGCTGGTACGGGAGCACGGACGCGGCATGTTCGTCGCACCGGCCAAGATCACCCAGCAACTCGCCCCGGACGACGCGGCCTTCACCGTTCCGCGCGCCTCCGGCAGCTGGTCCAGCACGGTGCTGGAGTCCGCCACGCTCCGGGCCGGGGCGCGGATCGGCCGCAAGCTCCGCGTCTCCCCCGCCGCCGAGCTGCTCTACATCGCCCGCCTCCGCCTGGTCGACGGCTCCCCCATGGCGATCGAGCACCTCCACATCCCGGCGGACCTGGTCCCCGCCGCGCTCACCGCGCAGGAACTGGAGGCCGGCGACCTCTACGACCACCTCAGGGACCACCACCGCGTCCACGTCCGGGAGGCCACGCAGTCGATCGAGCCCACCGTCGTGAGCGAGGCGGAGGCCGCCCTCCTGGACGTCCCCGTCCTCTCCCCCGCCCTGCTGATCGAGCGCCTCACCCTCGACACCTCGGGCCGACCGGTGGAGTACGTCCACTCGGTGTACCGCGGCGACCGCTACCGGATCGTCTCCCGGCTGGACTTCACCCGCGACGGCGTCGTGACCTCGTCGACGGCCGGGGATGCATACTGACCGCCGGACGACAGGCCGGGGAGGGCACACGATGGAGCTCAAGCGGGAGCGGGTACGAGAACATCTGCTGACCGTGATCGACGGGCGCCGTCCCGGGGACGCCATCCCCTCCGAGCGCACCCTGTGCGCCACGCTCGGCGTCTCACGCCCCACCCTGCGCGCCGCCGTGGACGAGTTGGTGGCCACGGGCGTGCTGGTACGGGAGCACGGACGCGGCATGTTCGTCGCACCGGCCAAGATCACCCAGGAGCTCGTCGCCGAGGACCACGCGGCGGGCGCGCCCCGGAGCCGCGGCAGCTGGACGAGCACGGTGCTGGAGTTCCGTACCGTACGGGCGGGCGCCCGGATCGGGCGGAAGCTGAGGGTCTCCCCCGCGGCGGAGCTGGTGTACGTGGCGCGGCTGCGGCACGTCGACGGGGCTCCGATCGCCCTTGAGCATCTGCACGTCCCCGCCGAACTGGTCCCCGGCCTGACACCCGCCGACATGGAGGGCGGCTTCTACGCCCTTCTGCGCGAGAAGTGCCGCATCAGGACGGCCCACGCGGTCCAGTCGATCGAGCCGACCGTCCTGAGTGAGGAGGAGGCCGCGCTGCTCGACGTCCCCGTGCTCTCCCCCGCCCTGCTCTTCGACCGGATCACCTCGGACACGGCCGGCCGGCCGGTGGAGTACGTCCGCTCGCTGTACCGGGGCGACCGCTACCGGATCGTCTCCCGGCTCGCCCTCGCCGACGGCGCCGCCGATCACCCGGCGCCCGACGTGTCGCGGACCGGGGCGTGGTGGGGCACGGTGGAGTAACCCGAAGGAGAGGAGTTCGGCCCTCATGTCGAACCACACCTACCGCGTCACCGAGATCGTCGGCACCTCCACGGAGAGCGTGGACCAGGCCATTCGCAACGGCATCGAGCGGGCCTCGCAGAAGCTCCGCGGCCTCGACTGGTTCGAGGTGACGCAGGTGCGCGGGCACCTCGTCGACGGGGGGATCGGGCACTTCCAGGTCGGTCTGAAGGTCGGCTTCCGGCTGGAGGACGGCGACTGACCCGGTCGGGTCAGGTCCGGCCCTCCTTCTCCTGCGCGTCCTCGAGGGCCTCGGACGCCACGGCCCAGCGGGCGCGGACGACCCGGAAGCCGGCCTGTTCGGCCGCGTCGCAGACCAGCTCGTCGTCGTCGACCAGCATCCGGATCTCGCGGTCGCGGCCGAGCCGGCGCAGGACCTCCAGCTTGGTGTGGCGGGCGGGGCGGAAGTCGCTGTTGCGCCGCATGTGGATCCGGCCCTCCGGCAGTCCCTGCGCGGTGAGCCACGCGACGGTGTCCCGGCGGCAGCGCTCGGGGCGCCCGGTGAGGTAGACGATCTCGCACTCCTCCGCAGCTTGCCGGCACAGCGCGACCCCCCGCGCGAGCGGCGGATCCTCGGGCGCCGCGGCGAAGAAGGCTGCCCAGTCGCGCGGGCGCCGCTCCAGGAAGCGCTGGCGGTGGGCGGTACCGGCGAGGGTGTTGTCGAGGTCGAAGACGGCTATGGGCCTGGCGTGTCGCATCACCCGGACAGACTAGGGAATCCTCGGCGCTCCCCTGCGTTGAACCCTGCGTGACCCCTTCGCTCGACGGCATCCGCTTCTCCGTCCTCGACCGCTCCCGGACCCGGGAGGGTGAGGACGGCTCCGCCGCGCTGCGCGCCACCGTCGACCTCGCACGCGAGGTGGAGGCGCTCGGGTACCACCGCTTCTGGGTCTCGGAGCACCACAGCGTGCCCGGCGTGGCCGGCTCCGCGCCCGCCGTGCTGGCCGCCGCCGTCGCCGCCGCCACGTCCTCCATCAGGGTCGGCACCGGCGGGGTGATGCTTCCCAACCACCAGCCGATGGTCGTCGCCGAGCAGTTCGGCGTCCTCGAGTCGCTGTTCCCCGGCCGGATCGACATGGGGCTCGGCCGCTCGGTCGGCTTCACCGACGGGATCCGCCGGGCGCTCGGCCGGGACAAGGACGACGCCGAGCGGTTCGGGGAACAGCTGACCGAGCTGCTCGGCTGGTTCACGGGCACCCAGACCGCCCACCCGCAGGTGCACGCCCGCCCGGCCGAGGGCCTGCGCGTACCGCCGTACGTCCTCGCGACCGGCGAAGGCGCCTCGATCGCCGCCGCGGCCGGCCTCCCGCTGGTCATCGGGGATCTGCGGGGCCGGGAGCGGATGCTGCGCGCGATCGACGCCTATCGGTCCGCCTTCCGCCCCTCCCCCTGGTCCGAGGAGCCGTACGTCGTGGTCGCGGGCACGGTGGCCGTGGCCGGCACCGAGGAGGAGGCCCGGCGCCTGCTGATCCCGGAGGCGTGGTCGCTCGCGTACTCGCGCACCCAGGGTGTCTTCCCGCCGCTCCTGCCCGTCGAGCGGATCGAGGGGCTCGCGATGACGGAGAAGCAGCGGGGATTCTACGAGTCGGGGCTGACGGGGCATGTGTACGGCACGGAGGAACAGGTCGGTGACGCACTGGAGCGGGTGGTGAAGGAGAGCGGGGCGCAGGAGGTGCTGGTGACGACCAGTACGTACGATCGCGACGCGCTGCGCGACTCCTACCGCGGGCTCGCCCATGTCGCGGGCCTGGGCACGGGCCTGACCAGGGCAAACGCCTAGTATCGAGGAATGCCCGAGACCTCCCGCGACCACCGTCACGATCCGTACGTCCGCGTCCGCGGCGCCCGCGAGCACAACCTCACCGGGGTCGATGTCGACATTCCGCGCGACGCGATCGCCGTCTTCACCGGGGTGTCCGGCTCCGGCAAGTCCTCGCTCGCCTTCGGGACGATCTACGCGGAGGCCCAGCGCCGCTACTTCGAGTCGGTCGCGCCCTACGCGCGGCGGCTGATCCACCAGGTGGGCGCGCCGAAGGTCGGCGAGATCACCGGCCTGCCGCCGGCAGTCTCCCTCGAACAACGCCGCTCGTCGCCGAACGCCCGCTCGTCGGTCGGCACGGTCACCACCCTGTCGAACTCGCTGCGCATGCTGTTCTCCCGCGCGGGCTCGTATCCGGACGGGGCCGCGCGGCTGGACTCCGACGCGTTCTCGCCGAACACCGCCGCCGGTGCCTGCCCCGCGTGCCAGGGACTCGGCCGCGTCCACGACACCAGTGAGGAACTGCTCGTCCCCGACCCGGACTTGTCGATCCGGGACGGGGCGATCGCCGCCTGGCCGGGTGCCTGGCAGGGCAAGAACCTCCGCGACGTCCTGGACACCCTCGGTCACGACGTCGACCGGCCGTGGCGGGAGCTGGACCCGAAGGACCGGGAGTGGATCCTCTTCACGGACGAGCAGCCGGTCGTGACGGTCCATCCGGTACGGGAGGCGAGGCGCATCCAACGCCCTTACCAGGGCACGTACATGAGCGCCCGACGCTATGTGATGCACACCTTCTCCGACTCCAGGAGCGCGACGCTGCGCGCGAAGGCCGAGCGGTTCCTGACCAGCGCGCCGTGTCAGGTGTGCGGCGGCAGCAGGCTGCGCCCCGAGGCCCTCGCCGTGACCTTCGCGGGGCATACGATCGCCGCGCTGGCAGCCCTGCCGCTCACGGCACTGGCGGGGATTCTCACGGCGCACGACGGCTCGGAGACGGCGCGGGTCCTGACCGAGGATCTCCTCGCGCGGATCGGCACGGTCACCGAACTCGGCCTCGGCTATCTGAGTCTGGACCGCACCACCCCGTCCCTGTCCAACGGGGAACTCCAACGGCTGCGTCTCGCCACCCAGTTGCGCTCCGGCCTGTTCGGCGTCGTGTACGTCCTCGACGAGCCGTCCGCGGGACTGCACCCGGCCGACACCGAGGCGCTCCTGGTGGTCCTGGACCGGCTCAAGGCGGCCGGGAACTCGGTGTTCGTGGTCGAGCACCACCTCGACGTGGTGCGCCACGCCGACTGGATCGTGGACGTCGGCCCCCGCGCGGGGGTGCACGGGGGCCGGGTCCTGCACAGCGGCCCGCCGCACGAGCTGGCCGGTGTCGAGGAGTCCGCGACCCGCCGTTTCCTCTTCGACCGGGCCCCGGAGCCCGAGCGGGAGGTGCGCGAGCCGGCGGGCTGGCTGCGGACGGGCCCGATCACCCGGCACAACTTGAAGGATCTCGACGCGGCCTTCCCGATGGGGGTCCTCACGGCGGTGACCGGAGTCTCGGGGTCGGGCAAGTCGACCCTCGTAGGAGAACTCTCCGCAGAACTGTCGGGCGTGGAACGGTTGGTGACGGTCGATCAGAAGCCGATCGGGCGGACTCCCCGCTCCAACCTGGCCACGTACACGGGCCTTTTCGACGTCGTACGCAAGCTGTTCACGGCCACCGAGGAGGCTCGTGCCCGTGGGTACAAGGCCGGGCGGTTCTCGTTCAACGTGCCCGGTGGCCGCTGCGAGACCTGCCAGGGCGAGGGGTTCGTCTCGGTCGAGCTGCTCTTCCTGCCGAGCACGTACGCGCCCTGTCCGGACTGCCGCGGGGCCCGCTACAACCCGGAGACCCTGGAGGTCCGGCTGCGCGGGCTCACCATCGCGGAGGTGCTCGACCTGACGGTGGAGTCGGCCGCCGAGTTCTTCGCCGACACCCCTGCCGCCGCGCGCAGCCTGCGCACCCTGCTCGACGTCGGCCTCGGCTATCTCCGGCTGGGGCAGCCGGCCACCGAGCTCTCCGGCGGCGAGGCCCAGCGCATCAAACTCGCCTCCGAGCTGCAGCGGCTGCGCCGCGGCCACACGCTGTACGTGCTGGACGAGCCGACGACCGGCCTCCACCCGGCCGACGTCGAGGTCCTGATGCGCCAGCTCCACGGCCTGGTCGACGCCGGGCACTCGGTGATCGTCGTCGAACACGACATGGACGTGGTCGCGACGGCGGACTGGGTGCTCGACCTCGGGCCCGGCGGCGGTGAGGAAGGCGGCCGGATCGTCGCCGAGGGGCCGCCCGCCGAGGTGGCACGGGCGGCGTCGAGCCGGACGGCGCCGTATCTCGCGGCCCGGCTCGACGCCTGAACACACCTCGGTCGGCGCCTACTTGGGCTCGACGAACTGCACCTCCAGGTTCACCTTGATCACGTCGCCGAGGAAGCCGGGGGCGAAGTCGAGCCCGAAGTCGCTGCGCCGGAACTCGCCGGTGGCGTCGAAGCCCGCATGCCTGCTGCCGTCCACGGGCACGTCCACGACCCCGCCGAACTCGACGTCGAAGGTGATCGGGCGGGTGACGTCCCCGATGGTGAGCTCGCCGTCCAGGCTCCAGTCCTCGCCCGCACCGCTGATCCGGGTCGAGCGGAACGTCATCGTCGGGCGCTTCTCGACGTCGAGCAGGTCCGCCGAGCGCACATGCGCGTCCCGGTCCGCGTTGCCGGTGTCGATCGAGGCGAGCCCGACGGTCGCGGTGATGGAGGAGTCCTCGAGGCTCTCGCCGACGACGAGCTCGGCCTGCAGGTCGTTGAAGCGGCCGCGCACCTTGGAGATCCCGAGGTGACGGACCGTGAAGCCGACGGCGGAGTGCAGCGGGTCGAAGGCCCAGCGCCCGGAGGTCAGCGGGAGTGCGGTCGTGCTGCTCTGCGTACCGGTGGTGCTCTGCGATCCGGTGGTGCTCTGCGATTCAGTGGTCATGGCTCCACGCTGGCGCCTCGCCGCGCCGCGAGGAAGGCCGGGCGGAGGCTGGTAGTGACAGGGCCACCCTCGGCAGCCCCGGCGCTCGTACGATCGTGGGATGAGCGACAACGAACTGGGGGCGTTCCTGCGTGCCCGCCGTGAGGCCATGGCACCCGCGGAGGTCGGTCTGCCGGCCGGCGCGCGGCGGCGCACGCCGGGCCTGCGCCGGGCCGAGTTGGCGATGCTCGCGGGGATCAGCGTCGAGTACCTGGCCCGGCTGGAGCAGGGCCGGGACCGCAATCCCTCGGCTCAGGTGCTCGGCGCGCTCAGCGACGCGCTGCGGCTGCCGCTCGACGCCCGGGTGCACATGAGGCGCCTGATGAAGTCCCAGGACGGCCGGCACATGTGCGGGGTGGCGCCGACCCCGGCGCGCGAGGTGCGGCCGACGGTGCGCGCGCTGCTCGACCGGCTCGGTGCCACGCCTGCCGCGGTGACGAACATGCTGGGCGAGATCGTCGCGTACTCCGAGGGCTATGCGCGGCTCGCGGGGCCCGTGGGGCTGCTCGACGGCAGCCCGCCGAGCCTGCTCCGCTACGTCTTCACCGATCCGCGGGCCCGAGCGGTGTACCCGGACTGGGACCGGATCGCCGACCAGCAGGTGGCGGCGCTGTACTTCGGCGTCACCGGCTCCGACCCCTACATGGCCGAACTGGCCAGGGAGTTGACGATCACGGCGGGGGCGGCGTTCGCGGACCGGCTCGCCGCCGCGGGCGTACTGCGGGCGCGCTCGGGTGTGGAACGCCTGGTGCATCCCGAGGCGGGAGAGCTGCGCCTGGCGTACGAGGTACTCGAACTGGCCGAGACCGACGGGCAGAACATGGTCGTGCAGCTGCCCGCCGACGAGGCGTCCTCCGTGGCCCTGGACCGGCTCGTCGGCCGCCGCCCGGGCACCCTGCGCGCGGTCGGCGGCTGACCGGCATCTCCCCGGCACCCTGCGCGCGGACCGGCATCTCCCAACGCCGACCCCACGTACGCCTCAGCCATGGTTCCCCCGTGTCCCCGGTCTCTCTCCTGTGCGCCTGCCGGTGGAGCACAGGGAGTATAGAGGCGGGACCTACCGGCGGGAGGCCTTGCGCTGGGCGCGCAGCCACTCCTTGTTCATCGCCGCGATCGACGGCAGCGGAATCCCCTTCGGGCACGCCGTCGCGCACTCCCCCGTGAGCGTGCAGCCGCCGAAGCCCTCGGCGTCCATCTGACCCACCATGTCCAGGACCCGCGTCTCCCGTTCCGGGGCGCCCTGGGGCAGCACGTTCAGATGGTTGACCTTCGCCGACGTGAAGAGCATCGCCGAGCCGTTGGGGCAGGCCGCCACACACGCGCCGCAGCCGATGCACTCGGCGTGCTCGAAGGCGAAGTCGGCGTCCGCCTTCGGGACCGGCGTCGCGTGGGCCTCGGGGGCCGAGCCCGTCGGCGCGCTGATGTAGCCGCCGGCCTGGATGATGCGGTCGAAGGCGGAGCGGTCGACGACCAGGTCCTTGACGACCGGGAACGCCGAGGCGCGCCACGGCTCGATGTCGATCGTGTCGCCGTCGCGGAAGGACCGCATGTGGAGCTGGCAGGTGGTGGTGCGCTCGGGTCCGTGGGCGTCCCCGTTGATGACCAGGCTGCAGGCGCCGCAGATGCCCTCGCGGCAGTCGTGGTCGAAGGCGACGGGGTCCTCACCGCGCAGGATGAGCTCCTCGTTGAGCGTGTCGAGCATCTCCAGGAACGACATGTCCGAGGAGATTCCGTCCACGTCGTAGGTGGACATGGCGCCGGGGGCGTCGGCGTTCTTCTGGCGCCAGACGCGCAGGGTGAGCTTCATGCGTAGCTCCGCTGGGTGGGGTGGACGTACTCGAAGACGAGGTCTTCCTTGTGCAGGACAGGGGCGGCGCCCTGGTTGAACTCCCAGGCCGCCGCGTACGAGAACTCCTCGTCGCGCCGCGCGGCCTCGCCGTCCGGCGTCTGGGACTCCTCGCGGAAGTGGCCACCGCAGGATTCGGCCCGGTTCAGCGCGTCGAGACACATCAGCTCGGCGAGCTCCAGATAGTCGACGATCCGGTTGGCCTTCTCCAGCGACTGGTTCAATTCCTCGCCGCTGCCCGGGACCTTGATGCGGCGCCAGAACTCCTCGCGGATCTGCGGAATACGGTCGAGCGCCTTGCGCAGACCCTCGTCCGTGCGGGCCATGCCGCAGAACTCCCACATCAGTTCGCCGAGTTCGCGGTGGAAGGAGTCGGGTGTCCGGTCGCCGTCCACGGCGAGCAGCAGGTTGAGGCGGTCCTGGGTCTCGGCGAGGACCTCGCGCACCACCGGGTGCGTGTCATCGAGCGGTTCGCTCGACGGGTGGCGGGCCAGGTAGTCGTTGATGGTGGAGGGCAGGACGAAGTAGCCGTCGGCGAGGCCCTGCATCAACGCGGAGGCGCCGAGCCGGTTGGCACCGTGGTCGGAGAAGTTGGCCTCGCCGATGGCGAAGAGACCGGGGACGGTGGTCTGGAGGTCGTAGTCCACCCAGAGTCCGCCCATCGTGTAGTGCACGGCGGGGTAGATCCGCATCGGCACCTCGTACGGGTTCTCGGCGGTGATCCGCTCGTACATGTCGAAGAGGTTGCCGTACTTCTCCTCGACCGCCTTGCGGCCCATCCGCCGGATCGCGTCGGCGAAGTCGAGGTACACCCCCTGGCCGCCCGGTCCGACGCCCCGGCCCTCGTCGCAGACGTTCTTGGCGGCGCGGGAGGCGATGTCGCGGGGGACGAGGTTGCCGAAGGAAGGGTAGATGCGCTCGAGGTAGTAGTCGCGCTCGTCCTCGGGGATCTCGGCGGCGGGGCGGGTGTCGCCCTTCGCCTTGGGGACCCAGATGCGGCCGTCGTTGCGCAGCGACTCGCTCATCAGGGTGAGCTTTGACTGGTGGTCGCCGGTGCGCGGGATGCAGGTGGGGTGGATCTGGGTGAAGCAGGGGTTGGCGAAGTACGCGCCGCGCCGGTGGGCCCGCCAGACGGCGGTGGCGTTGGAGTTCATGGCGTTCGTCGACAGGTAGAAGACGTTGCCGTAGCCGCCGCTGGCCAGGACCACCGCGTCCGCGTAGTGGGTGGAGATCTCGCCGGTGACGAGGTCGCGGGCGACGATGCCGCGCGCCCGGCCGTCGACGACGATCAGGTCCAGCATCTCGGTCCTGGCGTGCAGTTCGACGTTTCCGGCCGCGATCTGCCGGGACAGCGCCTGGTACGCGCCGAGCAGCAGCTGCTGACCCGTCTGGCCGCGGGCGTAGAAGGTACGGGAGACCTGGACGCCGCCGAAGGAGCGGGTGTCGAGCAGACCGCCGTACTCGCGGGCGAAGGGCACGCCCTGGGCGACGCACTGGTCGATGATCTCGACCGAGATCTGGGCGAGGCGGTGGACGTTGGACTCACGGGCGCGGAAGTCGCCGCCCTTGACGGTGTCGTAGAAGAGGCGGTGGACGGAGTCACCGTCGTTGCGGTAGTTCTTCGCGGCGTTGATACCGCCCTGCGCGGCGATGGAGTGCGCCCGGCGCGGGGAGTCCTGGTAGCAGAACTGGACGACGTGGTAGCCCTGTTCGGCGAGGGTCGCACCGGCGGAGCCGCCGGCGAGTCCGGTGCCGACGACGATGACGGTGTGCTTGCGGCGGTTGGCGGGGTTGACCAGCTTGGCCTGGAAGCGGCGGGTGTCCCAGCGTTCGGCGATGGGGCCGGCGGGGGCCTTGTGGTCGACGACCGGCTCACCGGTCTGGAAGTCGAGGTAGCTCATGTCAGCTCACCACTCCGGTCATGACGGCTACGGGTACGGAGATGAAGCCCGCGGTCAGGACGAGCGCGAGGCCGTTCGCGAGGGCCTTGAGCAGCCGCTCCCTGGTCGCGTTGCCGACGCCGAGGGTCTGGGCGGCGCTCCAGAATCCGTGGCGGATGTGCAGGCCGACGGCGAGCATGGCGACGATGTAGATCACGTTGCCGTACCAGGTGGAGAAGGTGTCGACGACGTTCTGGTACGGGTGGCCCTCCTGGAAACCGCCGGGGTGGACGGTGCCGGTGGTCAGGTCCAGGACGTGCCAGACGATGAAGAGCGCGACGATCACGCCGCCCCAGCGCATGGTGCGGGTGGCGTAGGAGGACCGCTTGCGGCGGTGGACGTAGGCGGCGGAGCGGGCCTTGATGTCCCGCTTGCTGAGCTGGTACGCGGAGACGGCGTGGGCGACGACGGCGGCGAGCAGCACGATCCGGACGAGCCACAGGGCCCAGGAGTAGTGCAGGACGGGATCGCCCATGGTGCGCAGCCAGTGGCCGTACGCGTTGAACTCCTCGGGGCCGAAGAAGACCTTGAGGTTTCCCATGACGTGGGCCACGAGGTAGCCGAGCATGATCAGACCGCTCACGGCCATGACGGTCTTCTTGCCGATGGTCGATGACCAGAAGCCGCGGGAGCGGGTGGGCGGCGGTGGTGCCGTCTTCGTTGCCAGAGCCATACGGACGACGCTAGGGCCGGAGGGCCCGAGAGGTCCAAGACATGGTCCGGCTCATCTCGATAGGCTGAGCCTATGCAGTTCCAGCAGCTTCTGTACTTCGTGGCCGTGGCCGAGACCCGGCACTTCACGCGCGCCGCCGAGCGGGTGCATGTGTCCCAGCCCTCGCTCTCGCAGCAGATCAGGGCCCTGGAGCAGGAGCTGGGGGCGGAGCTGTTCAGCCGGGCGCGGGGGAACATCGCGCTGACGGACGCGGGCGAGGCGCTGCTGCCGCTGGCCCGGCGGATCCTCGCGGACACCGACACGGCCCGGCACGAGGTGCAGGAGCTGGTGCAGCTGAAGCGCGGGCGGGTGCGGCTCGGCGCGACGCCGAGCCTGTGCACGGGTCTGCTGCCGGACGTGCTGCGCGCCTTCCACGATCTGCACCCGGGGATCCGGCTCCTCATCGAGGAGGGCGGCTCGCACGATCTCGTACGGGAGCTGGCGCGCGGCGCGCTGGATCTGGCGCTGGTGGTGCTGCCGCTGCCGACGCCGTCACCGGCGCTGACGACGGTGGAGCTGCTGCGCGAGGACCTGGTGGTGGTGTCGAGCGCGGCGGCCCCGGCGCCCGGGCGGCCGGTGCGGATCGCGGATCTGCGGGACCAGCCGCTGGTGATGTTCCGGCACGGCTACGACCTGCGGGAGCTGACCGTGGCGGCGTGCCGGGCGGAGGGTTTCGAGCCCTCGTTCACGGTGGAAGGCGGCGAGATGGACGCGGTGCTCGGGTTCGTGCGGGCGGGTCTCGGGGTGGCGGTGGTGCCGGCGATGGTCGCCGCGCGTGCGGGGCGTGACCTCCGGGTCACGTCTCTGGCCCGGCCGGGCCTGCGGCGGACGATCGCCCTGGCCCACCGCAGCGACGTGGCCCCACCCCGCGCGGCGCGGGAGCTCCAGCGGGTCCTGCTGGCCTCGCGCGCGGCCACCTGACGACCACCCCCGGCCCCCGCGCCGTACGCATTCGCCCCCTGAGGCGGTGCACGCGGTACCCACGGGCACCGCCCCCGATGGCTAGACCGCGTCCGCGAGGAGCAGGGTGTGGATGCGGTCCGGGGCGCCCGGGCGGGCGTAGTACCAGCCTTGGGCCGTGTCGCAGCCCAGTTCGCGGAGCTGCTGCGCCTGCGCCCCCGTCTCCACCCCCTCGACCGTCACCGCCAGCGACAGGCTGTGCGCCAGCGAGACGATCCCCTCCACGATCTTGAGATCGACCGGGTCCGCCGGATGCTGCTGCATGCCTCGTGTGAAGGAGCGGTCCAGCTTGAGGACGCTCACCGGCAGCCGGCGCAGGTTCGCCAGGTTCGAGTACCCCGTGCCGAAGTCGTCCAGTGCGATGTCCACGCCCATCTCGGCGAGCTGCCGCAACGGCTTCAGCAGATCGTCGTCCGCGCCTATCAGCGCCGACTCGGTGACCTCCAGGCACAGGGCGCCCGGTTCCAGGCCGGAGCGCTCCAGGACGTCGACGGTGTCGGCGACCAGCCGCGGGTGGTGCAGTTGGGTCGGCGACAGGTTGACGTTGATCCGCAGCGGACCGCCGTCGGAGTGCCGGGTCTGCCAGAACCGGGCCTGGCGTACCGCCTCCTGGAGCACCCAGCGCCCCAGCGGCACGATCAGCCCGGTGTTCTCGGCGAGCGGGATGAACCGGTCGGGCCCGAGCACACCGTGCTGCGGGTGGCACCACCGTACGAGCGCCTCCGCGCCGTGCACACTGCCGTCGCCGAGGTGCACCAGCGGCTGGTACTCGATGAAGAACTCGCCGCGTTCCAGCGCCGCCGGCAGCGCGGTGGTCAGCCCGTGCCGGGTGATCGCGCGGGCGTCGGCCTCCGCGTCGGCGAACTCGAAGCGGTTGCCGCCCGCCGACTTGGCGCGGTACATCGTGATGTCGGCGCTGCGCAGCACCTCGGCCGGGGTCCGCTCCCCCGCCGGTCCCTCGACGACACCGATGCTGCCGCGCACGGTCAGTTCGCGCCCGTCGATCCGGACGGGCGCGGCGAGCGCGGCGAGGATGCGGTTCGCCAGGTCGACGACATCCCGCTCGGTGCCTCGGCCCGTCGTCAGGGCGACGAACTCGTCGCCGCCGAGCCGGGCCACCATCTCGCCCGGGGCCGTGGCGCAGCTCTGCAGCCGGTCGGCGACCTCGACGAGCAGCCGGTCGCCGGTGGAGTGGCCCAGGCTGTCGTTGATGGCCTTGAAACCGTCGAGGTCCAGGTAGCAGAGCCCGAAGCGGGCGCCGTCACCCGGGGCGAGCGCCTTCTCCAGACGCTCGAAGAACAGGGTCCGGTTCGGCAGTCCGGTGAGCGCGTCATGGGTCGCCTCGTACCGCAGCCGCAGGTTGAGCAGCCGCCGCTCGGTGGTGTCCTCCATCAGCGCCAGCTGGTACTGGGGGGAGCCCTCGGCGTCACGCAGGAGAGACACGGTCAGGTTGGTCCACAGGACGGTGCCGTCGCCCCGGTAGTACGGCTTCTCGACGCGGTAGTGGTCGCGCTCGCCGCGCACCAGCTCGCCGTAGAGCTTCCAGACGTGCGGGGCGTCCTCGGGATGGACCCAGTCCTGGACGTTGCGACTGCGGACCTGGCTCTCCATGCCGCCGAACATCCGCGTCAGGGTCTCATTGACCTCAAGGACGTTGCCGTGAAGGTCGGCGATGCCGATGCCGATGGCGGCGCGCTCGAAGACCGCGCGGAAGCGGGTCTCGGTGGAGTGCAGGGCGAGTTCGGCGGCGCTGCGGGCGGCGAACGCGGAGCGGGCGATGGCCTCTTGTTCGGCGAGGGTCCGCTCGCGCAGGGCCTGGGCGAAGCCGGCGGCCAGGGCGTGCTGGAGCCGCGCGCAGCGGGCCCGTAGCTCCTCGGCGGGTGTGTTCCGCTCGTCGCCGCAGTAGAGCACCAGGTACGACTCGATGACCCCGAGGGTACGGCTGAGCGCGTCCGGGTCGGTGCAGTGGGCTGCGACCAGGGCAGCGCCCGCGCGGTGCGCCGGGGCCGTGTCGAAGGGACGGTCGTGCAGCGCGGCGCTCAACGTGCGCGCGATCGGCAGCAGATGCTGCTCGAACTCGGCGCGGGTCAGCGAGGTGGCGGTGACCGGGAAGATGGCCCGGCTCCAGATGGTGGCGAACCGCCTGAGTCTGTCCTCCGGGCCGTCCGGCTCCGCGCCGGAATCGGACGGCTGAGACGGCACCTTCACGCCTTGCGCCCCACCCCTGCGAAGCCCGAGAAGGCGTATGGATCCTCCTCGTCCGTGGGGCCGTCGGGCCGCCAGAGAGGCATGGAGACGAGGCCCGGATCGACCAGTTCGACGCCTTCGAAGAACCGGGATATCTCGGCGTGCGAGCGCATGACGAGCGGATTGCGGATGTTCCGGTAGACCCCGACGGTGCCGCCCGCTTCCTCCTCCGTCAGCGGAATGCCTTCGTAGGAGGCGTGGGTCAGGACGACGAGGCTGCCGGGGGCGAGCGCGTCGACGAGTTCGGCGACGGCCCGCTCCGGCTCGTCCTCGTCCTCGAGGAAGTGCAGGACGGCCACGAGCAGCAGGGCCACCGGCCGTTCGAGGTCGAGGAGTTGGCCGACCTCGGGGCTGTGCAGGATCTCCTGTGGCTTGCGCAGGTCCGCGGAGAGGACGGCCGTGTCGTCGTTGCCTTCGAGGACGGCTCTGCTGTGCGCCACGGCGACCGGGTCGTGGTCGACGTACACCACTCGCGCGCCGGGGGCGGCGGCCTGGGCGACCTCGTGGACATTGCCGAACGTCGGTATGCCGGAGCCGATGTCGAGGAACTGGGTGATTCCGTGGTCGACCGCGTAGCGGACCGCGCGACGCATGAAGGCACGGTTCGCCTGCATGATCTTGGGGAGTCCCGGCATGAACGCCATGGCCTTACGGGCGGCTTCCCGGTCCACCTCGAAATTGTGCGAGCCGCCCAGATAGAAGTCGTACATACGGGACACGCTCGGCACCGAGATATCGATACCCGGCGGGGCCCAGGCGGGACGCTCCATCAATGTCTCCAACAAGTCGCCACGGGGGATGCGGCCATGTGTTCGCGGCCGGTGTTCGAGCCGAGGCTACTGATCGCCCGCCGGGAGGGCGAGTAGAAACGGAAATTCGCGGTCCGTTCTTGGTCACACGCCATTGGCACGTGCAGCCGGAACGCGGAGTTCACGTACATCCGGAACGCAGAGTTCACGCCTTCAGGTCGTGCAAATTCACGTGCATATGGACGTGCGCCGGCCCGCCGTCACGCGAGGAGTGACGGCGGGCCGACCGGTCGGAAGCGCGGCGCGGGGGACCTACTTGGGCGCTCCGACCAGCTTTCCCTCGGGGGACACGGCGTACCAGGTGCCGCCCACACCTTGGCCGTTGGTGTCTCCGGGCGCCTCGTCGCCGGCGAAGGTGTAGAGCGGCCAGCAGTCGATCGTCTGCTGCTTGATGCCGTCGGGGCGGTTGAAGGTCACGAAGCCCTTCTTGGTGATGCCCTCGATGCCGTTCTTGTCGACGGGGGCGACAACCGGCCACTTCTCCAGGCAGGCGCCCGTGCAGGCCGTCTTCATGGGCCAGGCGGAATCCTTCTTGAAGCGGTAAACCGTCATTCCTCGCGAATCGACCACGATGTCACCGAGCTTGGGGTCCTTGCGCACCGAGAGCCCGGCGGCGTCCGCACCGGAATCCTCGGCGTCACCCTCGTCCGATTCGCCGCCCGCGGCCGGCGCGGCCTTCTTTCCGTCCGGGGCCGCGGCGAACCAGGTGCCGCCGACACCCTGGCCGTTGAGGTCGCCGGGCTTGGTGTCCTTGGCGTACCGGTACATCGGCCAGCCGTCGAGGGTGAGTTGCTTGCTGCCGTCGGTCCGGGTGACCTCGCCCAGCAGCGAAGGGTCCACGCCCGCCGGGGGCTTGGCACCCGCAGCGCTCACCACGGGCCACGCCTTGGCGCAGTCGCCCTCGCAGGTGGCCCGGGGCGGGGAGGAGGAGTCCTTGTCGAAGCGGTAGAGGGTGAAGCCTTCGCTGTCCGTGACCACCTTGCCCAACTGCTTGGTGTCCGCAACCGCCAACTGCCCGGCGGGTTCGGCCGCGCCGCTCCCGCCGCCGGCGTCGGAGCCGTAGCCCCCGGAGGCGTATCCGCCGGAACTGTAGCCGTTGTCCGCAGGCGCACCGGCCGGGTTCGCCGCTCCGGCGGGCTGCCCGCCCAGCGTCGACTCTCCCTTCTCCTGACCGCACGCCGTCGTCAGCGCGAGAACGGCCGCCGCCGTCAGCGCGAGTGCCGCGTTCCCCCAGGTCTTCATGTCAACTCCCCTTGCTCAATGGATTGTTGGCGCGGCGCCGGACGCCGTTCCCGGCATTGGATACGGAGCGCGGCGGCATCGTGCTCAAGGAGGGGAGGAATTTTTTTGGGGAAACGTCAAACCTCGCCCTCCGAGAACCCCTCCATCCGGGGAATCCACGGCGTTCCCGGCGTGCTGGGCCGGGCTTGTGATCATGATCTTCGTCGTGTCTCTGTACGGATCGTCTCTCGCACGGCCCTTGGCGGCCGCCGCGCTCCTGTGGCTGTTCGCCGCACCGGCGCCCGCCGCCGCCGACGCCTGCGCCTATGCCACGACCGGGCCCGGCGGCTCGAACACCTCGGTCGCGGTCGCCGGGCCCGGCGCGTGCTCGCCCACCCCCACGCCTCCCGCACCGCCGCCTCCTGTACCCACGCCTACGACGCCCGAGCCCTCGCCGCCACCGCCGTCATCGCCGCCGCCACCGCCACCGCCACCGCCACCGACGACGCCCCCTCCCGTACGCGCGGATCCGCCGCCACCACCCAGCCAGGCACCGCCTGAGCCGGTCCCGCCGCGGCCCGCACCGGCGTCCGAAGCCCCTTCGCCGCCCGCTCCCCCGGTCCCGGCCCCACCGCCGCGCCTGCGCTCGCCGACCCCGACCCCCGTCGCCCTGCCCGCCTATCGCCGCGCCTCGCGGCCCGAGCCCAAGGGCGGCCCCTCGCTCGTGTCCATGATGCTGCTTGTCACCGCCCCCGCGGTGCTCGCGACCGCGATTCTGCGCCCCCGCTCCCGCTGAGCCCCGACGGAGGAAACCCATGTCCGAATGGCTTGTCCTGACCATCGCGATGGCCGCCGCCTGCGCCGTCGTCCTCACCATCGTCGTCATCAACAACCGCAGGGTTCCCGACGACGACGATCCCACCGAGACCCCGGACGTCATGGAGTACATGACGATGATGATCGGCGTGATCTACGCGATCGTGCTCGGTCTCGCCATCGCGGGTGTCTGGGAGGCGCGCGGCTCGGCCCAGGAGACCGTGCGCCAGGAGGCCCAGGCACTGCACGAGATCTCGGCCCGGGTCGAGGTGTACCCGGCCGACGTCCGGACCCGGATCCGCGCCGATGTGGACGCGTACGTCTCGTACGTGGTCGACGAGGAGTGGCACCACATGTCCGAGCACGGCGAGCTCAGCGAGGAGGGCACCCGGCTTCTGGAGCAGGTGCGCCGGAGCGTGACCGACTACCGGCCGGCCGACGACCACGAGGGGCAGGCGTATCAGCCGCTCGTGGACCAGGTGGCGGTGGTGGACGACACCCGGGGCGCGCGGGGCCAGAACGCGGGGGCGACCATGCCCGGGGTGGTGTGGTTCGGCCTGATCATCGGAGCACTGGTGACGGTCGGCCTGATCTTCACCCTGCAGATCCGGCGCACCGGCCGTGAACTGCTCCTCGCCGGCCTGTTCAGCGCGCTCATCGCCTTTCTGCTCTTCCTGATCTGGGACTTCGACGCGCCCTTCGGACGCGGCATCTCGGCGACGGCCACACCGTTCACCGACCTCTTCCCACACCTCACGAGCTAGGGCGCGCGCCTACCCCAGGGGTTGAACCCGGGCGACACGCGATGTGGGCCGGACGGGGGACACGCGTGCCCCATTCGCCCGTCTGGGATCGCGGCTGTGATAAAGGGCTCTTAGCGTTTCGGGCATCGAGGTGCATGTCTGGCCATGTGCGGAAACCTCTTCCGCAGCTGCTCCTCGGGGACCCGGAGGATTCACCATGCGCGCGAAACGTATCGCGTCCGCCGCCGTGCTGGGGGCGGCCGCCCTCGCGCTGGCGGTTCCCGTCGCCTCGGCGGCGGACGGCGCTCCCGCACCGAACCCGAAGGCGCCACGGGCGAAGGCGCCGGGCGATTTCGTCGTCACGCCCTCGCTGGTCGCGCCGGGCGGCAGGGTGACGCTCAGCGCTCCCGGCTGCCGCAGTACGGCGATCGCCTCGTCGGGCATCTTCGACACGGTGACGATCGCCCCCGGATCCTCGGCCACCGCCCTGGTGGACCTGGACGCCAAGCGGGGTGCCGTCTACACGGTCACGTTCAACTGCACCGGCGGCATCACGGACACCGTCAACCTGACCATCAGCGGCACCACCGCGACCCCGACGATCAGCTCCACCGTCCTCACCACCCCGCGCGGCGTGCAGGGCGGTGTCGGCGGTTCCGTCGACGGGTTCGAGACGGCGACGCTGGTCACCGGCGCCGGACTCGTCGTCGCCGCGGCCGCCGGAACCGTCTTCGTCGTACGCCGCCGGTCACTCGACCGGGGCCGACGTCACTGACGTGGAGGGGACGGTGTCTCCCCCGTACCCCCCGCACACGCCCGTCGCCCCCGATTCCTGATCCACAGGATTCGGGGGCGACGGGCTTTTCGGGGGGGGTACGAGGACGGCCGACCGGGAGGTTCGACCGGTCAGACCCTCGCGCCACCCAGGCGGCGCCGACGGGCGATGAAGAGACCGCCACCCAGCGCGGCCGCCGCCACGAGCGAACCGCCGATGGCCATCTCCGTGGAGCTGGGGGCGAGCGAGCCGCCGATACCGCCCTGCGCGCCCGTACCGGCCAGCACACGGAAGCGCTGGGTGAACGTCTGGTTGGGGCTGGTGCAGTTGACGGTCAGGGTGTGCTCACCGAGCGTGGCGTTGTTGTGGATGCGGGCGACGGCGCTGGAGACGCCGCCGGAGGGCGCGGAAAGGGCGACCGTCGGGAAGGCGGCGGATGAGACGGTGCCCGCGGCGCAGCCCCTGACGGTGATCGTGAGGGTCGACCCCTGGTGGACCGCGAAGGGGGTGACGGTGACGTTGCGGGAGCCGTCACCTCCCCGTCCGTCACCTCCTCGCCCGTCACCTCCTCGCCCGTCACCTCCCTGCTGGACCGCAGAGGAGTCGACAGTGACACTGCTGGGACCGTGGGTGGCGGCGGCGAGGGGGGCCGCGAGCCCGACCGCCGCGATCGCGGTGGCGGTCACCGCCAGAGTGCGTGCAGCACGCATGGTTGAACCTCCAGTGGAAGACGCCCCAAAGCGGTGCCCCGGGAAATTCGACGAGTACGCCTTCCATGACGAACCATCACAAGTGCCGACAATCACCGCATCTCGGCACTGGTCCACCCCGGTGAGGCGACACGCCGGGGAATGGACCCGTGGATCTGACGGAGCCGCAGGTCACGGGCCACCAGGAGGCTTATCCGATGATTACTCGTTCGGGTCATCGTTCTCGTCACCCGCCCCGCTCTGAGGTACGACTGAGCTCCCGGCGTGCACCGGACGGCCGCCACACGGCCCGGACCGCGGCCGCCACCCGTTCGCCTTTCCCTGATCGCCGGTCCGGCCCGTCACCCTTACCGTTCTGACGACGCCACGAAGGGAGAACCATGAGCCCCAAGGACTTCAGCGTCTTTGAGCGGAGGAGACGCCAACCGTGGGGCGTCCTCGCTCTCGTCATGCTGTCCGGCCTGGCGATGATGCGCAATGGAGTCGACGTCGAGCTCGGCCCGCCGCAGCCGGCGGCCGCCGCGGCTCCCGACACCCGCCTGATCGGGGCTCCTCCCACCGCACCCCACGGTCTGGAACCGCTGCCGTTCGCCCAGGCCTCGCGGGTGCGGATCCCCACGATCAGGGTCGAGGCCCCCCTCATGGACGTGGGCCTCGACGGGAACGGCTGGATCGCGGCGCCGCCGCCGGAGGACCCCAACCTGGCCGGCTGGTACCAGAACGGCATCGCGCCCGGACAGCGCGGCACGTCCGTCCTCGTCGGACACGTCGACAACGCGGCGGGTCCGGCGGTCTTCTACAACCTCGGCTCGCTGGACAAGGGCCAGCACATCGAGGTGGAGCGGTACGACGGCCGGGTCGCCGTCTTCGAGATCTACGGCGTCGAGGTGTACGCCAAGAACAACTTCCCCGGCGTCCAGGTCTACGGCGACACCGGGGAACCCGAGCTCCGGGTCATCACCTGCGGCGGCGGCTACTCACGCGCGCACGGCTACGACGGCAATGTCGTCGTGTACGCCCGGATGGTCGGCTCGCGCTGAGCCGCACGGCGTACGGAGAAGGCCCCCGGAGTCCGGGGGCCTTCTCCGTGGGTGGGCCGCTCAGCGGCGCGGGACGGTGATGCTGTAGCCCGCGTCGAGCAGTTCGGGTAGATAGCGCTGGAGGGCCGCCACGCTCTGCGTGCGGTTTCCGCCCGCGTCGTGCGAGAGCACGACGACACCGGGCGCCGCTCCGTCCAGGACGCGGCGCACGATGCTGCTGGTGCCCGGTTCCTTCCAGTCGAGGGTGTCGACGGTCCAGGCGAGGGGTTCCATGCCCAGCTCGGCGCCGATCTCGAAGGAGTGCCGGTTCCAGGCCCCGAACGGGGCGCGATACCAGAGGGGCGGCGCGCCCAGGATCCGCTCGACGAGATCGCTGGTGGAGCCCAGTTCCTCCCGGATCCGGGAGGGACGCAGCTTGGGGATGAGCGGGTGGGACCACGAGTGGTTCCCGACCACGTGCCCTTCCGCGGCCATCTGCCGTACGAGGTCCTTGTTCTCGGCGACCATCTCGCCGCAGACGAAGAACATCGCCCGGCAGCCGTAGCGGCGCAGGGTGGCGAGGATCTGCGGGGTGTAACGGGGGTCGGGCCCGTCGTCGAAGGTGAGCACCATCGAGCGGCCGACACCGGACATCTTCAGGAAGGGCCGCTGCCGGACCGGAGGCATCGCCTTGCGGAAGGCCGGGGGTGCGTAGGCCGTCATCGGCTGGAGCCGGTACGAGGAGGGCCCGAGCCGGGCGCCCGCCTGCGAGCCCGCCGCGGATCCGGTACCGGGGGCGGAGCCTCCGGCGAGGTCCGGTGGCGCGTTCGGCGGGGAGCCCGGCGGAACGCTCGGCGGTGCGCTCGGCGGCGCGCCGAAGCGGTCCGCCGTGAGGACTCCGACCGTGACTGTGGCCCCGAGGGCGGCGGCGAAGCGCAGCACGGCCCGCCGCCCGGTGGGCATCTGATCCGTTTTCATGACTAATAGCTCGCATGGCCGAAGGCCGGTGCCCCTCATCGACACCGGCCGTCCGCCCGAATACACCCGTTGAGCCGATGGGCGCCTACTCCCCCATCACCAGACCGTCCCGGGCGGCGCCGCGTTCGAGGACGACATCGCGAATGGTGTCGCGTACGGCGGTGAGGGGTTCGCCCCGCTTGATGGCGGCGTTGAGGTCGACCACCCGTCCCCGGCCGGTGTCGAACCACTGCGGGAGGAACTCGGCCCTGGTGACCTCCCAGCGCGCGCCGGGGGCGGTGGGCGGGGTGAAGGTGAACCGCCCGAGGGTGCCCTGGTTGCCCCGTGGGTCGAACGCCCCCCCGTGGTTGATCATGTCACCGGCGATCTGGTCGCCCATGCCGTAGACGACCCAGGTGCCGTTGACCTTCTCGTACGCCTGCGGGACATGGGCGTGGGTGCCGAGGATCAGATCGATGTCGGGCCGGTCGCCGGTCCGCGAGGCCGTGAGAGACCTGCCGAGGGTGAGCTGGCGGTTGTCGGGGGCCGTCTGCCACTCGGTTCCCCAGTGGATGCTGACCACGACCACATCGGCGCCGGCGTTCCGGGCGGCGCGTGCGTCGGCGATGATCTTCTGCTCGTCGATCAGGTTGACCGCCCACGGCTGCCCCTCGGGCAGCGGGTAACCGTTGGTGTCGTAGGTGTACGCGAGCTGCGCGACGGTCGCGTCCCCCGCCTTCAGCAGGGTGGGGCGGGCCGCCTCCTCGGCCGTGCGGGCCGAACCGGCGTGCCGGACGCCCGCCTTGTCGAGGGCGTCGAGGGTACGGCGGAGACCGGCGGCGCCGTCGTCCAGACTGTGGTTGGAGGCGGTGGAGCAGGAGTCGTAGCCCGTCTCCTTGAGGGCGGTGGCGACCTCGGGCGGGGACTTGAAGGCGGGGTAGCCGGTGTAGGGCCCGCCCTCCTGCCCGTACACGGTCTCCATGTGGCAGATCGCCAGGTCGGCCCCGGAGACCACGCTCTTCACGCCGGACAGCATCGGGCGGAAGTCGTACCCCCGGCCGTTCGCGTCGGCGGCGGCCTGGCGGATGATCGAGGCGTGCGGCAGGACGTCGCCGGAGGCGACGACGGTGAAGCCGGTCCGGGCCGAGGCCGCGCCGCCGACCGCCGAGGGGCCGCCCCCATCGCGTGGCGCGGACGGGGCTCCGGGAGTGCGGGCGCCGCCGGCACAGCCGGCCGCCGCCGTCAGCAGGACGACGGCGAGGGCCACCGTTCCCTGTCTCGTACGCTGGGTCATCTGCCGACTCCGCCCAATTAGTCCGATGAACATCTGTCCAGATGAATTCACAGGGCATATAAGCCGCAGTCAAGAGTCAAAGCCGCAGAAACCGCCAAAACCTGCCGAAACGGACGAAGAGCCTCCGGCCGACCGTTCGCCGCACCATTCGCCGCTCGGTGCGACCGCTCGTCGCAGACAGTTGCGCGGTCCCTGTCCCTTGCCGCCCACATGCGTTCGTATACGCCCCGGGACGAGGAGCCGGCAGGAGAGGTGTGGAGCATGACAACGGCGACGACGACGGCGACGACGGACGAGCGGGCCCTCGCGGAGCTGCAGCGAGAGCACGGCCCCGCCCTGCTCGGCTTCCTGCTCGGCCTCACCTACGGCGACCGGCAGCGTGCCGAGGACCTCGTGCAGGAGACGCTGGTCCGCGCCTGGCTGCACCCGGAGGCGTTCGACGGTCCCTACGAGTCGATGCGCCCCTGGCTGTTCACGGTGGCCCGGCGCCTGGCCATCGACGCCCGGCGCTCCCGGCTCGCGCGGCCCACCGAGATCGGTGACGGGATGCTGGCCACGACCCCCGACCCGGCCGACGCCACCGAGTCCGCGGTCGCCGCCGTGGATGTGCGGGCTGCCGTGCGGGGCCTGAGCCCGGAGCACCGCGCGGTTCTGGTCCGGCTCTACTTCCACGGCCTGACCGTCAACGAGGCAGCCGCCGATCTCGGTATCCCGGCCGGCACCGTCAAGTCCCGCTCCCACTACGCGCTGCGGCAGCTCGGGCACTGTCTGCCCGGCTACCGGCCCGGGCGCCGTACCGTTGCCCGCCCGAGGGCCACGGCCGCACAATGACCGCGTGACGCTGACTCTCGCCGCTGCCGAAAAGGTACTCGCCGACAACTTCGCCCCCTGGGTGCTCGATCTGGGGCTCTCGGTGGTCTCTCTCGACGGACAGGAGGCGGTCCTGCGCCTCCCCTGGTCCGATCGGCTCGCCCGAGAGGGCGGTGGCCTCTCCGGTCAGGCACTGATGGCCGCCGCCGACACGGCGACCGTGATCGCGGTCGCCGCGGCCCGTGGCGGCTTCGTGCCGATGACGACGGTGCAGCAGTCCATCAGCTTCCAGCGGGCGGTGCTCGGCGCGGACGTCCTCGTCCGCGCCCGGCTCACCAAGGCGGGCAAGCGGATGGCGTTCGCCGACATCACCATGACGGCGGAGGGCTCGGACGAGACCGCCGCCCACGCGACGGCGGTGTACGCGCTCCTCGGCTGAGACCGCCGATCCCGCCACCACGCCCGCCCCACCCTCCCCGGACGTCCCCCGTGTCCCCACCTCTCCCACCGGCACCGATCCGGCGGAGGAACGTATCCCAAACCACACGGGCGAGTTGAGCAAAGAGCGACCCACGCGCGTCTTCCTCGGTGGAGGCTCGTCTTCGGGGGGTCGCCGACCGACACGTCCGGGAGAAGGTGGGAGCGTTGCTGCCCGAGAGTACGAACGGCACCAGCGGCGGCGGGCTCGCCGTCCCGATGGCCTGGCTGTGTGCCGAGTTCACCGCGGACGATCTGCTCCGCACGGGGTGTCTGGTCGCGCCCGGCACCCTGGAGTATCGGGCCGGCCGGCAGACGCTGGCCCTCACCATCCATCTCTGCGCCGATCCGGACGCCCCCTCCGGGGCCTGGTCCGCGGGCCTCATCGACGAGTGGCTGTCCCGGACCGCCTACGACCACCCCTGGCCGCAGTGGGTCCGGGAGCGGCTCGCCGCGGGGGGCCGCGCGGGTGAGGAGAGCCCCGACCTCGCCATGGCCCGCGAGACCTGGCGCCTCCTCGAGGCGACGCAGCTGCGCGCGGCCGATCTGGGCGGGCTGCCGTCGGCCGGATTCGCTCCCCCCGTCGACGAGTCGGATCAAGTGTGGCTCCCCGCATGGAAGTTGGGGCTCCCGCTCGGCCATCTGGCCCTGCATCTCTACGGTGCGGGCGGCTGAGGAGCCGTACGGTGCACCCCTGAGCGGTACTTGGGGATCCGTACCGTCACCTTCATCCCCGCACCGACCCCGGTCTCGATGACGAGGCCGTGCTCCGCCCCGTAGACCTGGCGCAGCCGCTCGTCGACGTTGGACAGGCCGATCCCGGAGCCGGTGGGCCGCTCCCCGATCAGGATCGCGCGCAGGACGGCCGGGTCCATGCCCACACCGTCGTCCTCGATCACGACCACGGCCTCCGCGCCCGCGTCACGGGCGGAGATCGTGACCCGGCAGACGTGGACGCTGTCCTCGAGGCCGTGCTTGACGGCGTTCTCCACCAGCGGCTGGAGGCAGAGGAACGGCAGGGTGACGGGCAGCACCTCGGGCGCGATCTGGAGCGTGACCTTGAGCCGGTCCCCGAAGCGGGCCCCGGCGAGCGCCAGGTACTGCTCGATGGAGCGCAGTTCGTCGGCGAGCTGGGCGAACTCCCCGTGCCGGCGGAAGGAGTAGCGGGTGAAGTCCGCGAACTCGAGCAGCAGCTCCCGCGCGCGTTCGGGGTCGGTGCGGACGAACGAGGCTATGGCGGCGAGGGAGTTGAAGATGAAGTGCGGCGAGATCTGGGCGCGCAGGGCCCGGATCTCCGCCTCCACGACCTTGGTCCGCGAGCGGTCCAGCTCGGCCAGTTCCAGCTGTACGGAGACCCAGCGGGCGACCTCGGTCGTGGCCCGCACCAGCACGGCCGACTCCCGCGAGCCGTAGGCGACGAGTGCGCCCAGCACCCCGTCCTCGCCGGTGAGCGGGGCGATCACCGCCCAGCGGAGCGGGCAGGCGACGTCGGCGCAGCCGGTGTGTTCCGACCTGCTGCGTCCCGAATCGAGGATTCCGGCGACCTGGTCCATGACGTGCTCGCGGTGGTGCCCCTCGCCCGGTCCGTCCCACGCCAGGACGGCGGACCGGTCGGTCAGACAGAGCGCCTCGGTGCCGAGGAGCGAGCGCAGCCGTCGGACGGCCTTGCGCGCGCTGTCCTCGGTGAGCCCGCCGCGCAGGGGCGGGGCGGCGAGCGAGGCGGCGTGCAGGGTGTGGAAGGTGGCCCGTTCGACGGGGGTGCCGAGGTCGAGGTCGGCGGCACCGCGGCGGGCGGCGAGCCGGCCGAGGACGAAGCCGGCCGCCAGCAGCACGGCCCCCACCGCGGCCGCCGCCGCGAGGGCGATCCCGGTCATCGTTCCGCTCCTTCCCGCGGGGACACCGTCCGGCCGCCGATCTCCTCCGGCAGATGGAGCCGGGCGAGCAGGGCCGGTGTGCCGGCCGGGATGTGGCGCGGGGTGGCCAGCGACACCAGGATCATCGTGACGAAGCCCAGCGGCACCGACCAGACCGCCGGCCAGGCCATCAGGGTGTGCGGCCAGCCCTCGCCCGGCAGTCCGGCCCGGGTCGCCATCACCGCGGCGAGCGCGGAGCCGCCGCCGAGGAGCAGTCCGGCCATGGCGCCGGGCGGGGTGAGCCGCCGCCACCAGATGCCGAGGACGAGCAGCGGACAGAAGGAGGAGGCGGAGACGGCGAAGGCGAGGCCGACGGCGTCGGCGACCGGGACCTTCGAGGCGACGATCCCCGCGGTCAGCGGGACGGCGGTGGCGAGCAGGGTCGCGAGCCGGAAGTGCCGTACGCCACGGGACGGGAGGACGTCCTGGGTGAGGACGCCGGCGACCGACATCGTGAGCCCCGAGGCGGTGGAGAGGAAGGCGGCGAAGGCGCCGCCGGCGAGGAGCGCGCCCAGCAGGTCGCCCAGCACTCCGCCGAGCATCCGGTCCGGCAGGACGAGCACGGCGGCGTCGGCGGCCCCGGTGAGCGCCAGTTCGGGGGCGTAGATCCGGCCGAGGGCTCCGTACACCGGCGGCAGCAGATAGAACACGCCGACCAGGCCGAGGACGACCAGGGTGGTCCGGCGCGCGGCGCGGCCGTGGGGGCTCGTGTAGAAGCGGACGGCCACATGAGGCAGGCCCATGGTGCCGAGGAAGGTGGCGAGGATCAGCCCGTACGTGGCGTACAGCTGGTGTCCGTCGCGCCCGCCGGCCAGCGGCTGGGACCAGCCGAGGGGATCGGCGCCGGTGGACGCCCGGGCGGGGACGGGAGCGCCCGCGGGAAAGGCGAGTTCGGTGCCGCCCTCGACGCGGTGGGCGCCCTCGTCGAGGGTGACGGTCCGCCGCTCGTACGCGGTGGCGTCGACGCGGCCGGTGACGGTGAGCGTGAGCGGGGCGTCGACCTCGATCCGTACGGTGTCGGCGACGCGCACGACGGTGTGCTCGCGGAAGACCGCCGGTGCGTCGAAGCGGGCACGGGGCGTGTCGTCGCCGAACCAGGCCGCGGCGAGGAAGAGGGCGGGCACCAGCAGGGCCGTGAGCTTGAGCCAGTACTGGAAGGCCTGGACGAAGGTGATGCTGCGCATGCCGCCCGCGGCGACGATCCCCGTGACGACGAGGGCGACGAGCAGGCCGCCGACCCAGTCGGGCGCTCCGGTGAGGATCTCCAGGGTGAGCCCCGCGCCCTGGAGCTGCGGGAGGAGGTAGAGCCAGCCGATGCCGACCACGAAGAGGCTGGCGAGCCGGCGGGCCGGCGGGGACTCGAGCCGGGCCTCGGCGAAGTCGGAGAGGGTGTACGCCCCCGAGCGGCGCAGCGGGGCGGCGACCAGGACGAGCAGGACCAGATAGCCGGCGGTGTAGCCGACGGGGTACCAGAGCATGTCCGGGCCCTGGACGAGGACGAGCCCGGCGATGCCGAGGAAGGAGGCGGCGGAGAGGTACTCGCCGCTGATGGCCGCGGCGTTGAGGCCCGGGCGGACGGTGCGGGAGGCGACGTAGAAGTCGGAGGTCGTGCGGGATACGCGCAGGCCGAGGGCGCCGATGAGCACGGTCGCCAGGACGACGGCGGTGACGGCGGCCACCGCGTAGGTGTGGTTCACGTCCGGCCCCCGCGGTCAGCGGCCCTCGACGAGGCCGGTGAAGTCGCGTTCGTTGCGTTCGGCGCGGCGGACGTACCAGCGGGCGACGGCCCAGATGACGGGGTACACGCCGATGCCGAGGGCGGCCCAGACGACGGCCTCGGGTGCGGGAAGGGCGAGGACCAGAGGCAGCGGGCCGACGAGGAGGGCGAGTGCGCCGAGTGCGGTGAGGGCGGCCTTCAGCTGGCTCCGCATCAGGGAGCGTACATAGGTGTGGCCGAGGGTGGTCTGTTCGCTGATCTCGGAGCGGGCGGGCGGATGGCCGGGCGGACGGCCGCGCGAGGGCTGCGGGGGGACGCCCGTGGCGCCGGCGCGGAGGGCGGAGGCGTGCGTGACGGTCTCGCGCCGGGGCCGGCGCGCCGGTGGCTGCTCGGACGTCGGTGTCCGCTCCGTCATCTGTCGACCTCGCAGGGGCTGGGCAGGCCACGGAGTCTACGCAGCGGCGCTGACGTGGGGTAGAGGCGCCGGGCCACGCTCGTACGGGAGGACAACCGGCCGGTCAGCCGCCGGCACGCCGCATGAGCAGGTCCCTCAGCTGGCGGGCGTGGCGGCGGCTGACCGCGAGCTCGGTGCTGCCGACCCGGACGGAGGTGGCGCCGCCGTCGAGCCGCAGTTCGTCGATGCGGCCGAGTGCGACGAGGTGGCTGCGGTGGATGCGGACGAAGCCGCGGTCGGCCCACCGCTCCTCCAGCGTGGACAGCGGGATGCGGACGAGGTGGCTGCCCTCGTCGGTGTGCAGGCGGGCGTAGTCGCCCTGGGCCTCGACATAGGCGATGTCGTCGACGGCCACGAAGCGGGTCACCCCGCCGAGTTCGACGGGTATCTGCTCGGGCGCGGTGAGCGGGGCGGCGGGCGCGGCGGAGGCGTGGACCAGCTCGCGGACGCGGCGGACGGC
This sequence comes from Streptomyces sp. NPDC046712, assembly GCF_040645695.1. NCBI lineage: Bacteria > Bacillati > Actinomycetota > Actinomycetes > Kitasatosporales > Streptomycetaceae > Streptomyces > Streptomyces sp. NPDC046712. Next base: position 71,351 of record NZ_JBEYYW010000008.1, read on the forward strand.
CTCGGCGAGCCGCTCGCGGCGTACCGGTTTCAGGACGTAGTCCACGGCCTTGAGGTCGAACGCCTGGACGGCGAAGCCCTCGTGCGCGGTGACGAAGACGATCAGCGGTGGCCGGGCGAAGCCGGCGAGCAGCCGGGCGAGGTCGAGGCCGGTGAGGCCGGCCATGTGGATGTCGAGGAAGACGACGTCGATGGCGGCGTCGCCGTCCGGCCCGGCGTCGAGGGCCCGGCCGATCCTGCGCAGCGCCTCGGTCGCGTCGGTGGCGCCCTCGGCGCTGCGGACCCGCGGATCGGCTCGCAGGAGGTAGAGCAGTTCGCCGAGGGCCGGCTCTTCGTCGTCGACGGCCAGTACGCGCACCATGCGGCGGAGTCTACGAGAGGGGCTACTTCAGGAGCTTCGAGAGGCGGCGGTCGGCGAGCGGCTTGCCGCCGGTCTGGCAGGTGGGGCAGTACTGGAGGGAGGAGTCGCTGAAGGACACCTCGCGGATGGTGTCCCCGCAGACCGGGCAGGGCTCGCCGGTCCGGCCGTGGACGCGCAGGCCGCTTTTCTTCTCGGCCTTGAGCTTGCCTGCTGCCACGCCGTGGGAGCGTTCGACGGCCTCGCGCAGGGTGCTGCGCATGGCTTCGTAGAGTCCGGCGGTCTCCTCCTCGGTGAGGTTCTGGGTGGGTTTGAACGGGGACATCTTCGCCACGTGCAGGATCTCGTCGCTGTACGCGTTGCCGATGCCGGCGATGAGGCTCTGGTCCCGCAGGGCGCCCTTGATCTGGCGCCGTTCCGCGGTGAGCAGGGCGGTGAACGCGGCGAGGTCGAAGTCGTCGGCGAGCGGATCGGGGCCGAGGCGGGCGACACCCGGCACGTCCTGCGGGTCGCGGACGAGGTGGACGGCGAGGCGTTTGGTGGTGCCCGCCTCGGTGAGGTCGAAGCCGTCGCCTTCGGTGAGCGCGGTCCGCAGGGCGAGCGGCCCCTTGCCGGGGCTCGGCGGCCCGGAGGGCAGGGGGTCCTTCCACTGGAGCCAGCCCGCGCGCGCCAGATGGACGAGGAGATGGAGTTCGCCTGCCTCGCCTTCGGTGGTGATGTCCAGGAACTTGCCGTGCCGGGCGACCGCGGTGACGGCGGCGCCCTCGACGGCGCTCAGGGGCGGGTCGTACGTCTTGAGCACGCTGATCGCGACGGGCAGGACGCGGGCGATCTCCTTGCCCACCAGATGCTCGTCGAGGAACTCTCGCAGCGCTTCCACCTCGGGCAGTTCGGGCATGGCTCCACCCTGCCGCACGGGTCGTCCGGACGCGCGCTCAGCGGCCTCCGTCCAGGTGCTCGAGCAGCTCCAGTTCCTCGGCGAGCGCGGCGGCCAGCGCGTCGAGGTCGGGGACGGCCTTGCCGTCGGCGACCAGGCCGACGTGGACCCTGCCGCCGTACGGGGACATGGCGACGGCGAGCGCCTGGCCGCGGGCGAGCGGGGCCATCGGGAAGAGTTCGCGCAAAGGGGCGCCGCCGAGGGAGAGGGCCGAGCGGGGCAGCGGAACGTTGGTGACCAGGACGTCGAAGAGGAGCCGAGCGGCTCCGGAGGCCAGGGGCGCGCCGAAGCGGTGGGCGAGCGAGGGCAGTTGGTCGGCGAGTACGGCGACGGCTCCGGCGCCCCGAAGCGGCCCGTCGGCCTTGTTGCGGTCCATGGCCCGCCGTACGGCGGCCAGCCGGGTCGCGGGGTCGGGCTCGGTGACGGGGAGGGTGAGGAGGTAGGCGGAGAAGCTGTTGCCGGTGCCGGCGGGGGCGCCCGGCCGCCGCCGGGAGACGGGCACGAGAGCGCGCGGATCGATACCGGGGAGCGGTTCGCCGCGTCCGTCGAGCCAGCGGCGCAGGGCTCCGGCGACGACGGCGAGGAGGACGTCGTTGGCGGTGCCGCCCGTGGTGCGGCGCACCTGGTGGACGCGCTCCAGGTCCAGGACGGCGGTGGCGACGCGGCGCGTCCCGCTGGAGTGGGCGGCGAGGGCGGAGGGGGCGGCACGCCCGTCGAGCAGGCCGGCGCGGACGACGGAGGCGCCGACCACGGAGGCACCCACCTCGACGGCCCGGCCGAGGTCCTCGATGCGGTCCCGGGCGGCGCCCATGATCCGGCCGGGGCCGGGGAGCCAGGAGCGCGGGGGTACGGTGCGGGCGCGGCTGCGACCCGGCCTGCGGGCGGCGGCGATCTCGTCGAAGATGCCGGCGCCGATGGCGACGGCCCGCATGCCGTCGGCGAGGGCGTGGTGGAGTTTGACGAGGACGGCGAACGAGCCGTCGGGGGCGCCGGTGAGCAGGTACATCTCCCAGGGCGGCAGACCCCGTTCGACCGGCCGTTCCATCAGCTCGCCCGCGAGCCGGGCGGCTTCGGCGGCGAAGTCGGAGCCGGGCAGCGCGATCTGCCGCACATGCCGTCGTACGTCGAACCGCTTGTCCGCGGTCCAGGCGGCCCCGCCGACGGGCAGCAGGACGTCGCGGACCTTCATGCGCAGCCGGGGGATCGCGGCGGCCCGGCTCGCGAGCAGATCGAGGACGGTGGACGGATCGCCGTCGGCGGGGAGCGGGCCGAAATGGGCGAGGGCGCCCAGGTGCATGGGGTGGTCGGCGGATTCGAGATGCCAGAAGGCCAGATCAAGAGGTGCCAGTAGCTCGCTGCTCAACGGTTCCTCGGGTCCTAGAGGGCGGCAGGGGATCGCAGTCAATCGCGCACGGTCGGTTACGGTCAAGTACGATCGATGTACACAGGGTTAACAGTAAATTCGCACCAGACGCACTTGCCGCTGCCGCGCGATTCGACACCCCACACATCCGTGATGCGGTCCACGAGCAGCAGACCGCGACCCGAGACGCCCGCCTCCCCCGCCTCTCGCCGGCGCGGCAGCGCGCTGGAGCGGTCCTCGACCTCCACCCGCAGCCGCCGCTCGGGCACCGCGAGCATCCGCAGGGTCACGATCGCCCCGCCGTCGGTGTGCATCAGCGCGTTCGTGATCAGCTCGTCGGCGACCAGCTCGATCTCGTCCGAGCGCTCTCCGGCGCCCCAGGCCCGTACCGCCGCCCGGATCATGTGCCGGGCGGAGCTCAGCGCCTCCGGGTCGCTCTGCGCCACGTGCTGCTGGAGCCGGCCGCCGGTCTGCGGGTAGTACGCCCCCTGGCGACGCAGCAGCAGCATCGCCGCGTCGTCGTCGCCGCCCCGCTCGTCCACGATCTCGCAGAGGTGGTCGGCGAGCTGTTGGAGATCCCGCGGCCCGCGCCGGACCAGCGAGGAGAGCCACGTCAGCCCCTCGTCGAGATCCGCGCCCGGCTTCTCCACCAGACCGTCGGTGTACAGCAGCAGGGTCTGTCCCGGGGAGAGCTCCAGGGTCGTGACGGGATGGTCGAGGCGGCCGAACTCGGCCGAGAGGCCCAGGGGCAACCCACCCTCCACCGGCAGCCGTCGGCAGCTGCCGTCGGTGTCCTGGAGCAGCGGGTCGACATGCCCGGCCCGTACCACCTGGACGACGCCGGTGGCGAGGTCGGCCTCGACGTAGGTGCAGGTGGCGAAGCGGTCGGTGTCCAGTTCGTGGAGGAAGACGGAGGCCCGCGCCATCACGGTCGGCGGGGAGTGGCCCTCGGCGGCGTAGGCGCGCAGCACGATCCGCAGCTGTCCCATGACGGCCGCCGCGTGGGTGTCGTGTCCCTGTACGTCTCCGATGACGGCGCCGACCCGGCCACCGGGCAGCGGAATGATGTCGTACCAGTCGCCGCCGATGTCCCGGCCGAGGCGGGCCGAGCGATAGCGGACGGCTATCTGGGCGCCGGGTACGTCGGGGATGCGACGGGGCAGCATCGCCTGCTGAAGCCCTTCGGCCAGGTCGTGCTCCTGCTCGTAGAGCATGGCCCGCTTGAGGCTCTGAGCGATGCTGCTGCCGAGCGCCACCAGCAGATTGCGTTCGTCGGCGCTGAAGCCGGTCCTGTCGCTGTAGAGCAGTCCGAGCGCGCCGATCGGCCGGGCCTGGGCGATCAGCGGCAGATAGGCCGCCGAGGTGATGCCGAGCCCGCTGATGTGCGGCCACAGGATCGGGTACGAGTCGGCGAATTCCTGCGGCGACTCGATGAACCGGGGGCGCAGGGTCCGGATGACCTCGCTCATGGGGTACGGCTCGTCCAGCCGGGTGAACCGCGTGCCGGGCACGAAGGCACCTTGCGGGCCCTCGGCGACCAGATGGATGCGGCCGGCCTCCAGGAGACCCATGACGAGGCTGGTGGCGCCGAAATGCTGCAGGCCGTGCGAGTCGTTGAGCACGTCGATGACGTCCTGCACCGTCCGGGCGTGGGCCAGGGCCGCCGTGGTGCCCTCGACGACGCTGGTGCGCCTGCGCCGCCCCTCGTCCAGGCCCAGCCGGGCGGCGTGCTCGGACACCTCCTCCGAGGCGTCCCGGACGATGCCGATGATCCGGCGGGGGCGGCCGGTCTCGTCGCGCTGGATGTGGCCCTCGGTGTGCGTCCAGCGCGGGCCGCCGCTCCGCAGCCGGACGCGGAAGTACGCGCCGTAGTGATCGCTGCCGTCCTTGAGCGCGTGGGTGACCATCATGTCGAGCCGGCGCCCCTCGTCGGGCATGACGCGTGAGGAGAGGGTGAGCGGGTTCCCGTCGTACTCCCCGGGGGTGAGGTCGAAGACCCGGAGGGCGCCCTCGTCCATGGTCATGAGACCGGTGACCAGGTCCCAGTCGAAGCTGCCCATCCGGAACGCACGACCGTAGTCACGGAGGAAGCAGCACGTCACACCGCCTGCCCCTGATCCGCAGCGGCATGGCTCCGCAGCCTCGGCTCCCCCTGTGCCCGCGTCCATGGGGCCACGCTAGGCGCAGCCCCGGCGGCGCGCACGGCGGAGATCGCGGCCGGGACCACGGCTCATCCCTCGAAGGTCTCCGGCTGCCGGGCGCCGGTGTCGCTGGGGAACAGGTCCTCGAAGGAGGGCAGCTCCGACTCGGGTTCCGGCTCGGGCTCGACCGGCGGCGCCGTGGTGGGCGGGGAGGCCGGCTCGGACCAGATCGGGGTCGGACAGCCGGGCGGGATCGACGGGCTCGGGGACGTCGGGCCGGGAGACGTCGGGCCCGTCGTGCCCGGAGACGTGGTGTCGGGAGACGTGGTGTCGGGAGACGTCGTCTCCGGCGTACCGGTGGGGCTCTCGGACGGCGGCAGTGACGGGCAGTCGGTCGTGGACGGGGGCGGGGAGCTGCTCTGCGGCGAGGTGGAGCCGCCGGGGGTGGTCGAGCCGTCGGGGCTCACGGACCGGCCGGGCTCGGGCGAGGTGCCGGTGACCGACGGGGACGGCACCGGGGTCGGCGAGCCGGTGAGGTCGCAGGCGGCGGGGTGGCAGGGCGGGACGACGACCGGATGCTTGTCCCGCTCGCCGTGGGTGCCCGTCTTCCGCTCGATCCAGGTGTTGTTGACGACGTTCACGATGACCAGGCTGTTGACGATCGTCGTGGTCGGTCTGATGACGACGACCCGGTCGGGGTGGAAGCCGCTCCAGGGCTTTCCGCGGTGCCCGGCGCCCTGGACGGCGACCGGCGAACGCAGCGGGTTTCCGCAGGCACAGCGGACGCGGGGCGCGCCGTACTGGTCGACGAGCACCGCCGTACCGGCCTGCAGCACGGACTGGAACGTGGTGGCGTCTCCGTCGCGGAAGCCGTGGTTGGTGACGCGGGTGTCGGCGCGCAGGACGACGGGGGTGAGGCCGCGCAGCCAGCCGGCGAGGTTGGACTCGGGGATGCCCGCGGCGTCGGCGAACGCACGTGCCTTGGCCCGGTCGCCTGTGAGGAGGGAGACCTGCTGCTCGACGTCGCAGCTGGCGACGGAGCGGGTGCCGCCGTAGAGGCCGGGGGTGGAGCCGGTGATCTCGCGGATCGTCTGCGCGGTCGCTGTGGACGGCGGGGTGTCCGGTGGGGTGGTGCGCGGGGCGGGTGCGGTGGCGGCCTTCGCCGTGGAGGCGGTGAAGGGGTCGGGACCCTGGGCGGCGACCGGCTGGAGGAAGACCTCCTGCGCGGCGGGGGCCGTTCCGGCGCCGGCGGTGTCGCCGCCGGACGAGCAGCCCGCGAGCAGCAGCGCCGAGACCAGCGCGGTGAGTGCGGTGACGTGGGGCCGTCGCGGCCGGCGTATGGGTGAGCGCACGTGTATCTCCCGCCTCTTTCCACCCCGGGACATTCCTTCATGTCTGTCGCACCGCGCGGTCCCCCGCAAGCGGAATACGGCCGACCGGACGACACGCTTGAACACGTTCAAGGAAAGCCCTAGGCTCGACTCAGGCAGGTTTGAACACGTTCAATCGGGGGGGGTGGACGGCATGTCCCTGCTCGCAGCACCCCGCGGCCTCGCCCTGTGGCTCCCCCGACGCCGCGCCGCCCTGGTGGCCGCCCCTTGCAAGGAGACCGCATCATGGCCCGTCTGATCCGCGACCTCGCCACTCCCGCGCCTGCACCCGCGCCCCTCAACTACCGGGACGTCGGCGCCACCGGCCGGGACCGTCTCCCGGCCGGCTACCACCATCTCCACCACACGGTCCGCCTCGGGCGGGGCAGGGACGCCTTCGAGAGCGCCGGAGCCGCCGTCACCACCTGGCGGATGCACCGCGACGCGGGCGCCCGGGTCCGCAGCGAGGCGGTCCGCGCCGAGCCCGGCGTCTTCGTCGAGGTCTCGTTGGGCCTCGGTCCGGTCCGGTTCGCCGCGCCGTGCGAGGTGATCTGGACGGCGTACGAGGATGACCGGACCGGATTCGCCTACGGCACCCGCACCGGGCACCCCGAGAGCGGCGAGGAGTCCTTCGTCGTCGACCTGCACCCCGACGGCTCGGTCTGGTTCACGGTCACCGCGTTCAGCCGCCCCGCCGTCTGGTACACCCGCCTCGCGGGCTCGCTCGTCCCCGTCCTCCAGCACACGTACGCACGCCGGCTCGGACACACCCTTCAGCGCGTCGTCGCGGGATGACGTGCGGGGTTACGCTCCCTCTATAGGCATACGTCCCGACCCAGGAGGCGGCCGTGAGCCAGTACCAGTACGACGAATACAGCACCCCCTCGCAGGCCGAGGGAGAGCGCCTCGAAGAGGACATGGACGCGCTCCAGCGGGACCACCGCCACCCGGCGACCGTGCGCACCACCCCGTCCCAGGCCGAGGGCCAGCGCACCGTCGACGAGGAGGAGAAGGCCTGACGCCCGGGCCGGACGGCGCCGATACTGGAAGGGATGGAGTGGTTCACGGCACCGGACTACTGGCTGAGCCGGATCGTCTTCCAACGGGGGCTCGCCGGGCTCTATCTCGTGGCCTTTCTGTCGGCCGCTCTCCAGTTCCGGGCCCTGATCGGCGAGCGCGGCATGCTCCCCGTGCCGGAGTATCTGCGCCGGGTGCGGCCGCGCCAGACCCCCAGCCTCTTCCACTGGCGTTACTCGGACCGGCTGTTCGCGGCGGTCTCGTGGAGCGGCGCGGCCCTGGCGCTCGCCCTGGTGGCCGGCGCGGGCGACGCGGTACCGCTCCCCGTCTCGATGCTGCTGTGGGCGGTGCTCTGGGCGCTGTACCTCTCCATCGTCAACGTCGGTCAGACCTGGTACAGCTTCGGCTGGGAGTCGCTGCTCCTGGAGACCGGCTTCCTCGCGGTCTTCCTCGGCAACGACGACACGGCGCCGCCCGTCCTCGTCCTGTGGCTGCTGCGCTGGCTGCTCTTCCGCGTCGAGTTCGGCGCGGGGCTCATCAAGATCCGCGGTGACCGCTGCTGGCGGAATCTGACCTGCCTGTACTACCACCACGAGACCCAGCCGATGCCGGGCCCGCTCAGCTGGTTCTTCCACCATCTGCCCCGCCCTCTGCACCGGGTCGAGGTGGCGGCCAACCATGTCGTCCAGCTGCTGGTCCCAGTGCTGCTCTTCACCCCGCAGCCGGTGGCGACGGTGGCGGCCGGTCTGATGGTGGCGACCCAGCTCTGGCTGGTGCTCTCGGGGAACTTCGCGTGGCTGAACTGGCTGACGATCGTCCTCGCGCTCTCCGCCATGGACGGCTCGCTGCTGGTGGGCGAGCACCCGCAGCCCGCCCCGCCAATCTGGTACGTGGTCGTGGTCGTCGCCGTCACCGCTTTCGTCCTCTTCCGCAGCTACCGCCCGGTCCGCAACCTGCTCTCCAGGCGGCAGGCGATGAACCGCTCGTACGACCCGTTCCACCTGGTCAACACGTACGGCGCGTTCGGCACCGTCGGTCAGATCCGGGACGAGATCGTCATCGAGGGCACCGACGACCCGGTGCCGCTCGCGGACACCGTGTGGAAGGAGTACGGCTTCAAGGGGAAGCCCGGCGATCCGCGCCGGCTGCCGCGCCAGTTCGCCCCGTACCATCTGCGGCTCGACTGGCTGATGTGGTTCGCCGCGCTCTCCCCCGCGTACGCCCGCGACTGGTTCGGGCCGTTCGTCGAGCGGCTCCTCGACGGAGACAAGGACACCCTGCGGCTGCTGCGCCACAACCCCTTCCCCGACGCGCCGCCGACCCTTGTCAGAGCCCGGCTGTACCGCTACCGCTACACGACCTGGCGGGAGCTGCGGGAGACCGGGGCGTGGTGGCACCGCACGCTCGTACGGGAGTATCTGCCGCCGGTCGAGCTGCGGGCCCAGGCGCGGCGCTGACCGTCCTGCCGCCCGTGGAAAACCCTGTGCCCCCGGCCGCGGGGCGGCCGGGGGCACAGGGCGAAGCGACAGTTGCGACTCAGTCGATACCTGGCAGGATGTGCGGCTCGGCGAGGTCGTCCTCGTAGCCCGCCAGGCGGATGGGGGCCGCGTGTGCCCACACCTCCAGGCTGCCCAGCTCACCGGAGCGGCGAGGCCGCTCCGTATGTTCGGCCGGTCGCTGTTCCTGCTTCGTCAGTTCTGGTGTCACCGCGCACTCCCTTGTCGCGTACCAATGAGGACATGGCCGTTCGGTCGCGGTGGCGCCGTTCTTCGGGCGGGACCGCGGCCTTGGTGGCAGGCCAGTCCCCAGGAAGGCCGTGGGGGTTTTGTGAAACCCCGGTGGCCGACCGTGGACATCAGAGTAACCAAATGAGCGGCCCAGCGCTCTATGGGGCTCAGAAGTGTGACGCGATCGAGTGACTTTCGGACATCTGGGCGGTTTAAGAAGCCCATAAGCCGATTGCTCTACCAGTTGCCCGGCGCGTAGTCCTTCAGGAAGCAGCCGTACAGGTCCTCGCCCGCCTCGCCGCGCACGACGGGGTCGTAGACACGGGCGGCGCCGTCGACCAGGTCGAGCGGGGCGTGGAAGCCCTCCTCGGCCAGCCGCAGCTTGTCGAAGTGCGGGCGCTCGTCGGTGATCCAGCCGGTGTCGACCGAGGTCATGAGGATGCCGTCGGTCTGGAACATCTCCTGGGCACTGGTCCGCGTCACCATGTTCATCGCGGCCTTCGCCGCATTGGTGTTCGGGTGCCCCGCGCCCTTGTAGCCGCGCCCGAAGACGCCCTCCATGGCCGAGACGTTGACGACGTAGGCGCGCCCGCTGGCCGCCTTCCTGGCCGCCTCGGCCATCAGCGGCCGCAACTTGCTGATCAGGATGAACGGCGCCGTGTAGTTGCACAGCTGGGTCTCGAGCAGCTCCACCGGGGAGATCTGCTCGATGGTCTGCACCCAGGTGTTGGTGTCGACGACGTCCGGCACCAGGCCGCCCGCGTCGATGGCGCTGCCGTCGCGGTGCCGCTCGACGCTGGCGTTGCCGGCGACCAGCGCGAGATCCGCGACCTTCTGCGCGTCCAGGCCGCTCACGCCGACCGGCAGCGCTGCCAGGCCGTCGACCGCGCCGGAGTTGAAGGCGCCGATCACGTGGTGCGCCGGGAGCTCCCCGGCGGGCAGCGGAGCGGTCTCGCCCTCGACCAGGGCGGCGTAGGCGGAGGGCAGACGGCGCACCGTCTGCGTCGCGTTGTTGATGAGGATGTCCAGCGGACCGTCCTCGGCGACCTGGTCGGCCAGGGCGACCGCCTGCGCGGGGTCGCGCAGGTCTATGCCGACGACCTCGAGGCGGTGCATCCAGTCCGCCGAGTCCTCCATCGCCTTGAAGCGGCGGATGGCGTCCTTGGGGAAGCGGGTCGTGATCGTGGTGTGGGCGCCGTCGCGCAGCAGCCGCAGCGCGATGTACATGCCGATCTTGGCCCGGCCACCGGTGAGCAGCGCGCGCTTGCCGGCGAGGTCGGCGCGGGCGTCGCGCTTGCCCCGGTTGAGAGCGGCGCACTCCTGGCAGAGCTGGTGGTAGAAGTAGTCGACCTCGACGTACCGCGTCTTGCACGTGTAGCAGGACCGCGGGCGCTGGAGTATCCCGGCGATCTGTCCGGCCTCGGTGACGGAGGACGGCAGGATGCCCTCGGTCTCGTCGTCGATCCGCTGCGCGGAGCCGGTGGCGGTGGCCTCGGTGACCGCCTTGTCGTGGGCCGTCTTCGCGGCCCGGCGCTCCTGCCGGCGGCGCTGCTTCACCGTCCGGTAGATCCCGGCCGTGGCGCGCCGGACGGCGATCGCGTCCGGGTGGTCGACGTCCAGCTTGTCGAGCTCGTCGAGCACGGCCAGGCAGACGGCCAGGCGCTCGGGGTCGATGCCCGGCCCGTACTCCTGGGTTTCTTCGGTCACCGTCATGGCCTCTGCCGTTCCTCGATCGCTCATACGCTCGCGCGCGCCCATGTCTCAAAAGAGGAACTTTACGGAGCGGGGGGCCGTGTCTCCAAACCCGTAGCGGGAGCGTGGTCGAACACACAGTCGCCGCAGAGTCCGCCTCCGGGGCAGCGGTAGTAGAGGCAGCAACTGGTACGCCGCAGGGCGGGCCCCTGGACGGTGCGGGCCAGGTCCGGGTGGTCGAGGAGCCCGGTCACGAGCTCGGCGGCGCGTCGGGCGACCGCGGGCCGGCCCTGGGCCCCGGCCCAGCGGGTCAGCTCGCGCAGGGCCCCGGCGAGCGCGGAGCCGGCGTTCCCCCACAGCAGCCGGGGCGAGATCCGCCCGTCGCGGCGGAAGGCCTCGTGGAGCGGGACGAGATGAGCGAACTGGACGGCCTCCCGGAGGTCGGCCACGGTCGCGGGGCGGGTGTCCGTGCCCGCCCACCACAGGTCGTCGGGCGAGGTCAGGGCTCCGTCCCAGAACAGGTCCGCCGGATCGAGAGCCGGGAACCGGCCGTGGAGGGCGGCCGGGCCGAGGGCGGTCGACCACAGCCGGGCGGCGAGCCCGAGGTGGGCGACCGAGGCGGCGACCCGTCGCTCGGGGGCGCGGAGGCGGGCGCCGACGCGGTCGACCCGTGCGGAGAGGGGGCCGGTCTCCCCCGCGTACAGGCGCGCGAGCGGCACATGCGCGCCGCCGGTCTCCGGCGCGGTCGTCCGCAGCGCGAAGAACCCGCCCACCGCGCCGCTCTCGACAAGATCCACGATCACTACCTCCTGGCCTTTCGGGCGCCTGGCCTGCCGGGCGCCTGGCCTGTCGTGCGCCTGACCGCCCGGCCGCCTGCTCATGAATTCCTGCTCCTGGGCGCCTGGCACGATCGCCGGGCACGGTCTCCGGGCAAAACACCGGTCGTGTTCGGGTCATGCATGGTCATCTTTGGGTCATGCCTGGTCATCTTCGGGTCATGCTCGCCCCAAGAGAGGCTCCGCGACCGCAGACCACCGTAACGATCATCCTCATGACACCTCTCACGAACCCCCTCTCCTCCACGACACCGGGCCGGCGGGCGGTGCTCGCCCTGTCCGCCGCCGCGGCCGTGACCGCGAGCATCCCCGCCGCCCGGGCCGCCACGCCTCAGGCTCCCCGGTCCCGCCCGGACGGGCCGCTCACCGCAGCCCGGGCCCTGGCCGAACTCCGGGCCGGGAACGCCCGGTTCGCGGCCCTCCGGCAGATCCACCCGCACGAGGACGCCGCCCGGCGCGCCGCCGTGGCCGTCTCCCAGCACCCCTTCGCCCTCGTCCTCGGCTGCGTCGACTCGCGGGTGCCGCCGGAGCTCGTCTTCGACCAGGGGCTCGGCGACCTGCTGGCGATACGGTCGGCCGGACAGGCCCTCGACGAGGCGGTGCTCGGCTCCATCCAGTTCGGCGTCGAGGAGCTCGGCGTACCACTGGTCCTCGTGCTGGGGCACGAGCGGTGCGGGGCCGCGACCGCTGCCGTGGAGTACGTACGGACGGGAAAGCCCGTCGAGGGACACCTCGCCCGGATCATCGAGGAGATCGCGCCCGCCGCCCGCGCCGCCCGCGACCTGCCCGGTGACTGGGTGGAGAACACGGTACGGGCCAATGTGGCCCGAATACGGCGGCGACTGGCTCAGGATGAGGCTTTCGACAAGGCCCGGATCGTCGGTGCCCGCTTCGACCTGGATACCGGAAAGGTTGCTTTCCACCCCTCCTGACCTGCGCGGGTGTACATCCCAAGGCGTACATGACGACCCCGTACTACGACGGCAGTACGTCCGAATGCGTTCCCAGGTACGACGACGTGAACGCTCGGAAGAGAGATCGTTGTATGTATGAGCCCCCTCCTGCTGTCCGTGCTCCTGTCACTGGTCTCCGCAGTCGCCTACGCGGCCGCGGCGATCGTGCAGGAGCGGGTCGCGGCCGCCGCCGGCGGTCCCACCTACGCGCCGCTCCGCAGCCCGGCCTGGTGGGGGTCCGTGCTGCTCAACGGTCTCGGCGCGGCGCTGCACGTCGCGGCGCTCGCCTACGGTCCGCTCAGTCTGGTCCAGCCGCTGGGCGCCCTCACGATCGTCTTCGCCCTGCCCATGGCCGCCCTCTTCGTGGGCCGCCGGGCCGGGCACACGGCCTGGCGCGGCGCGATCATGGCGACGGTCGGCCTCGCCGGGCTGCTCAGCCTGACGGGCAGCGCCGAGTCCCAGTCGCTGGGCGGCACCGAACGCTGGCTGCTCGCCGCGGGGACCTTCGGGGTGGTGGGCCTGCTGTTCGCCCTGGCACACCTGGTGGGCCGCTCGGTCCTGCGCAGCATCGTCCTGGCGGCCGCGGCGGGTGTGTCGTTCGGCATCGCCTCGGTCTTCACCAAGACCGTGGCCGTGGAGTGGTCGCCGGACGCGCCGCTCGCGCAGTGGACGAGCCTGCTGGTCCTGTCGGCCTGCGCGGTGACCGGGCTGCTGCTCTCCCAGGCCTCCTACCGGGGCGCGGGCCTGGCGGCTCCGCTGGCCACGGTCACGGTCGTCAACCCGGTGGTCGCCGCCGCGGTGGGTCTCACCATGTTCGGCGAGACCTTCCGGTACGGGACCGCCGGCACCGTGGCCGCGCTGATCTGCGGTGCGGTGGCGGCGGGCGGCCTGATACAGCTCACGACGGACCGACTGACGGCCTCCGAGGACTCGCTGTCGGTGTCAGATGACCTGCCCGTCTCAGATCGAGACACCCCGCGCCCTGAGGTACGCCAGGGGGTCGATGTCGGAGCCGTACCCGGGACCCGTCCGCACCTCGAAGTGGAGATGCGGTCCCGAGCTGTTGCCGGTCGATCCTGAACGGGCGATGCGCTGACCGGTGTTGACCCGCTGCCCCTCGCGGACGGTGAGCGCGGAGAGGTGCGCGTACTGGCTGTAGCGACCGTCGTCGTGGCGGATGACGACCTCGTACCCGTACGCGCCGGCCCAGCCGGCGGAGACGACCTTGCCGGTGGCCACGGCCTTCACGGACGTGCCGGTGGGAACGGGGAAGTCGACACCGGTGTGGTACCCGCTGGACCAGGAGGACCCGGACACGCGGTAACGGGTGCCGATGGAGGCGGAGACGGGGGCGCTGAAGCTGTCGGCCTGGGGAGCGGGCTTGGCGGCCGGCTTGGCAGCGGGCTTCGTGACCGGCTTGGCGGCGGGCTGGGCGGCTGGTCTGGTGGCCGGCTTGGCCTGCGGCGCGGCCGGAGGCTTGGTGGCCTGGGGAGCCTTCGAGGCCGGCGCTTTCGCGGCCGGTTGTGTCGTCGGCTTCGCCGTGGGCTTCGTCGTCGGCTTTGCCATCGGCTTCGTCGTCGGGTTTGCCGTGGGCGCGGGCTTGGCGACCGGGGGTTGCTCGGTGGGCGGCTTGACGGGTGCGGTGATCCGGAGGGTCAGCTTCTGGCCCGGATGGATCAGGTCGGGATCACCGCCGACGACGGCGCGATTCGCCTCGTACAACCGCTGCCAGCCGCCCTTGACCCGCTCCTCACGCGCGATCCGGGAAAGCGAGTCGCCGGGGGCGACGGTGTACATCTCGCGGACCGTGGGCACGGTGGTCGGGGTGGCGGCGGGAGGCGGGGCCGCCGAGGTCCGCCGTTCGGGCGCGGTGCGCTGTGCCGGTAAGGAGGCGGGCCTGACCCCGGACTTCTCCTGCCCGAGGCCCGCGCGAGGCGCGCAGGTCGGCCAGGCTTCCGGACCCTGGCCCTTGAGCACTTTCTCGGCGATGGCGATCTGCTGGTCCTTGGAGGCGAGGTCGGCGCGCGGTGCGTAGTGCGTGCCGCCGTACCGCTCCCAGGTGGACTGGCTGAACTGCAGCCCGCCGAAGTAGCCGTTGCCCGTGTTGATGCGCCAGTTGGAGGAGGACTCGCAGGCGGCGACCTTCTCCCAGACGTCGAGGGAGGCGGCCTGCGCCGTCCCGGCACCGACCAGCGGCAGCGCCATTCCGGCGCCGCCCGCCGTGACGGTGAGCGAGGCTCGGTTGATCCGGCTCGGCTGGTACCGGCGGTGTCGTCCCCGTACGGCCATGGGTCCCCCTCGAACGCGTCAGCAGAAGCGCATCGGCAGTCGCCCAAGGTAAGGGAGGGTCACAGGCCGTGACAAGGGCTTGGGGCAAACCCCAAGTCCCTTGTGTCACCTACGAATCAGAGCCCCGCGGGCCCCGGCTCGGGCTGAGGCTCGGGTTCCGGTACGGGGGCGGGCCCCGGGGGTTCCGGAACCGGGTTCGGGGGCGGTACGGGAGGCGGTTCCGGCACCGGAGTCGGCGGGGACGGAACCGGCCCCGGAGGCGGGATCGGCGACGGCGGCACCGGATCGGGGTACGGATGGGTCATGACGGGCCTCTCGAATCGACGGGCCGTACGGCTCCAGGCTCTCCCGGAGCGTGTGCCCGCGCCCGCCGGGGCCATTCATCCGTGTCGGCGCACCGCCGTGGCCGCGCTTGCGGAGCACGGCCCGGATCGGCTGGGTCAGTAGAGCTCGGGCGGGGCCTTGAGCTGGCGCTTGGCGGCGCGGACGAGGTCCTCCGAGGGCACGGGGGCCTCGTCCGGGTGCTTCTCGGCCCACTTGGCGGCGTACGGGCAGAGCGGTACGACGGGGACGCCCTCACGCGCCGCCGTCCGGTAGAACTCTCGCACGAGCGAACCGGCGATGCCCTTGCCCTCGTTGCCCTCCTCGACGACCGTGTGAACGGCGACGAGGGCGTGCGGCTCGACGTCGAGGACGAAGTAGACGATCACACCGACGTAGGTGCCGTCCTCGAACGCCTCGAGGCGCCCCTTCTCCCGGTCGTCCCTGATCTCCAGCTCGGCCATGCGTAGCGTCTCCCTCGGGTCGGGTTCAGGCGTGGGCCGGCACGGCGTGCGGGCTGCGCTGCGTGTCGCTCCCGGGTACGGGCGCGGAGGCGTCGGCCCCGAGCTCGACGATCCGGTTGTCCGCGTCCACGTGCACCACACGCGGCACGAGTGTGCGGGCCTCGGCGTCCTCGACCTGGGCGTAGCTGATGAGGATCACCAGGTCACCGGGGTGCACGAGATGGGCGGCCGCTCCATTGATCCCGATCACCCCGGAGCCCCGCTCGCCCTCGATGACGTAGGTCTCCAGCCGGGCGCCGTTGTCGATGTCGACGATGTGCACGAGCTCCCCGGGCAGCAGATCGGCCGCCTCCATGAGCTCGGCGTCGACGGTGACGGAGCCGACGTAGTGCAGATCGGCCTGGGTCACGGTGGCGCGGTGGATCTTGGACTTGAACATCGTACGCATCATCGAGGCACTCCTGGACATAGGCTCCCTGCCTGCGTTTTTGCAGGTCAAGGGCGGTTTTCCTACCCTACAACGAGTCGCATGTTCGGGCAGCAATCCCCAGGTTCTTCAGGACTCATGCTGACCACTTGCTGACTTTCCTGACGCATCGTCAGGTGCTTGCAGGGGAGCTTCGCCCACCCTCCTGGACCCCACCGCGACGACTGCACAAGCCTACGCAGCACCCTCCGAAAGGTGTCCGTGATCACCGTCACTCTGGCGGTCTGGGCGGCCAGGTGCGAGGGCGGTCGCCAGGGATCCGAGCTGGGCACCGCCGTGGGTAAGTCGGCCCAGGCCCCTCCATTCCGCCTCAGAGCAGGAGGCACCCATGGTTCAACAGGAAGGGGTCGAAGCGGCGGCAACATAGCCGCGGATCGCCGGTTGGCCAAACCGGCGATCTGAATCATCTCGTGGGTTCCCTTCGCACGGCGGTGTTGTGCCTGAGCAGACGAATTGGCGAGTCAGCACTTGATCTGGCGAGCTGAGCACGCACTTCGGGGAGGACATTCTGCTCGGATCAAGGTGCGCCGGTCGGTGTCCTCGGGGGTGGCTTCGATCGCGAACCCGCTTTCACCGGACCGCTCGAGAAGCCCTGTGCTGTCGCGGTGTGAGGCATGTCTGGCAGGGAACACGTACCCAAAGAGAGGGCCTGCGCGGCCGCTGGCTGATGAAGCAGACGTGTCCTTGCTCCGCGGTCGCGCGATGCGCTTCCCGCAGTGGAGGAAGCGCATCCCTGCTTGCGGCCCGGTCTCAGCGGCTCCCGGGGCGGCGCCGAGCTACCTGCCTCCTTCGGAGAGAGTTTCACGATCATGACCATAAGTACCGCGGTCCGACCCCCGCCCTCGGAGACGTCCGGCAGTGACTTCGCCCGACTGTCGAGAAAGATCGCCGATGCCGGCCTGCTGGGGCGCCGTCCCGGCTACTACGCGCTGCGGATCACGCTCGTGGCCGGGCTGTACGTGGGCGGGTGGGCCGCCGTCGCGCTCATCGGCGACAGCTGGTGGACCCTGGCGGTCGCCGCTTTCCTGGCTGTTGTCTTCGGCCAGGTCGCTCTGCTCGCCCATGACGCAGCCCATCGACAGGTGTTCCGCCGACGCCGGGCCAGTGAGGTGTCCGGACGGATCGCCGGTGCGGGTATCGGGATGGGCTACGGGTGGTGGCAGGACAAGCACACCCGCCACCATGCCAACCCCAACCATGAGGAACTCGACCCTGACCTCGACCCCGACCTGCTGGTCTGGTCCCAGGATCAGGCCCGGGCCGCCAAGGGGCTCGCCCGCCTGATCGGCCGCTGGCAGGCGTTCCTGTTCTTCCCGCTGCTCACGCTGGAGGGCTTCAACCTGCACGTGTCGAGTGTGAAGGCGTTGGCCAATCGCGCGCTCAAGCACCGAATGCTCGACGGCGTCCTGTTGTTCGCGCACTTCGTGCTCTATCTGACCGTGCTGCTGTGGCTGCTGCCGCCTGGTATGGCGATCGCTTTCCTCGCCGTCCACCAGGGCTTGTTCGGCGTCTATCTCGGTTCCGTCTTCGCGCCCAACCACAAGGGCATGCCGATCCTGAAGGGCGAAGACCGCCCGGACTTCCTGCGCCGCCAAGTGCTCACCTCACGCAACGTGCGCGGCGGCTGGTTCACGGACATCGCACTGGGTGGGCTGAACCACCAGATCGAGCATCACCTGTTCCCCAGCATGCCCAGCCCCAACCTGCGCAAGGCCCGGCCCATCGTCCGGCGCTACTGCCAGGAACTGGGCGTGGACTACGTGGAGACCGGGCTGATCACCTCCTACCGGCTGGCCCTCGCTAGTCTTCATCAGGCTGGAGCGCCGCTCCGGAACGCCCGCGTCCCCGCTTAGGGACGGGCCAGCCATTGGCGGCAGTGAGGTGGTAACCACGGAGGCATGCACCGGATACGACCAGCAGGCCACTGGTGACCATGAGGTGCGCGGAGCATGAGCCGTCCCGGCGGGCCTGCTCACCAGGATGGCCGACCTGGCGGCCATGAACAGCCGTTGGCCCGCCTGAAGCGTGTCGCCTGCGGCGCCATACCGATGTGCAGGCTGAGCAAGAAGAAGAACCCGAGAACGCGGCCTTTAGGCGACGCGGTCGGCGCGGTGGCGGGCTTCCCGGAGTCGGATCTTCGACGGAAGGCGGTTCCAGGCCGGCCGACTCCCGCGCGTGTGCGAGTGTTTCCCGGCACAGTTGCTCCAGTGTCCGTGCCGGATCCGTGTGCGGCTCCAGCGACAGCCGCACGTGTGCGGTGGGTCGGCCGGTGAGCCGGACGTGAGCGCGAGAGACCCCGTCCAGGGCTTGCGCCTCTGCCTCGATGACGTCCGGCAGCGTGCGGCCGTTGAGTCGGTCTGCCGTGCCGTCTTCGCTGTTGACGAGGACCTGGTCCAGGCGGCGCCTGAGTTGCGCAAGGAGCCACCACAGCAGCAGGGCCAGCAGCACGGCGAGCACCGCGATGACGGTCGGCCACCACCAGCCCTCTTCCCGCCACCGGGTGCGTCCCTCGGTACCCAGCACCACATCATCCGGCCCGCGGAAGGGCCCCCAGCCCGGCATGCCGAAATCCCAGTGGCGCTGCAGGTCCAGCCCGCCCAGCAGCACGCCGCCACCCAGGGCGAACAGTCCAAGGCCCACAAGCCCCAGCAGCACCCGGTTCACCGTCTTGAGCATGAGGATCACCTCAGCCCTTCTTCGGGCGCCGGGCGGTCACGGTCAGCATGGGCTGTCGGGCAAGGCCCAAGGACGTCACGGCTTCGCCCAGCGTGGCGTCCAGGTCCGCGCGGATCTCCTCGAGGTCGCGGAAATGGGCCCGTGCCCGGGCCTTGACCTTCCGGCGGCCGACAGCGACCCGTACCAACTGGACACCGGGCACCTGCGTCCCCCGGTCGCGCAGAACCAGGGCGGCCGCGCGGCGGTCGAGTCCGGCGCGGACCTCCTCCGCCTCAGGGATACCGGTGGGCCGGCGCATGGGCAGCAGCCTGCGCAGTCCCGGCGTCACCGCCAGCAGGAAGAGCCCCAGGCCGAGGGCCATCGCCACTGCGGCCCCGACGATCATCCAGATGTCATCCAGCGGCCGTGTGGCCAGCTCCTCGGCGAGCCGCCACCGCCAGCGCATCACAGCCTGGCCTGCCCGCACCGAGACCACGTCATAGAGAAGCAGTCCGACGGCCGCGGCTGACAGCAGGGCCACCACGGCCGCGGGAATCCGCCGCGCCGACCAGAAACGGCGTGTCGACCCGCCCGATTCATCGATCGCCGTCGTGGCGTCCGCGCCCGCTCCCGGGGTCCGGAGTCGGGGGGAAGGTCGCTGTCACCGGTCGGCTGCCGCCAGGTGTTCGCGCTCATTGCACCCTCTCCTGGTCCATGTGGCGCGTATACACCGAGTGCAGCCTCTCGACCGACACGGTGAGGCCGGACATCTCCATGCCGGCCCATGTCCTGAGCCATTGGGTGACCTCGCGGCGCACCGCGGCGCACTGCGTCCCGATGTCGGACGGATAGCCGAGCTCGACGGTGATGTGCACCCGCGCCGCGCCGAGCACCCCGGGAGGCCCGGCGGCAGACTCCCCGTCCGGTTCTGCGGGGTTCCGTTCCGCTCACCCCCGGTGACCGGAACAGGATCCATGTGGGGGCCCGCCGGGGAGCTGGCAGACGTCGCTACAGGTGTTCCGGGCGTCGCCCGCCTCACGGCCGTGCTGGGAAGCAGCCCGGTCAGGGTGGAGGACCATGACGATCCACCCGGCCGACACATCGAGGTCCACCTCGCGGTCGCCCCCGGACACCATCCACTGGAAGTCGCCCGCGCCGTCCGGGACGCCCTGGCCGACGCAGCCACCACTGACACCCCCGGCCCGGTCACCGCCGCCGTCCTCATCACAGAAACCGCAACCTAGCCAGACATCACGGCAGCTCGACGCGCTGGGCTTGAGAAGGCAACATGTGGCGGCCCGCCCGGGGTCGGCGCGTGCGCGACGTCCTGGAGCTGGTCGGTCACTTCTCCTAGCTTGTCCGAGGCCTTGTCCGCGAGCCGCCCAGCTTGCGCTCCCAGGAACGTGGTCAGCTCTTCGAGTAGCTGGTCAAACCCTGACTGGGGCTCTTGCGCGCTGGTGCGGTCTGACTGTGCCGTGACCTACCTCCGCGTGGACGGCTTGCGGCCTGGCGTCTTCTTCTCCGCGGTCTTCTTGGCTGCCGTTTTGCGTGCCGGACGGCGGGTTGCGGTCTTCTTTGCCGGTGCCTGCTTCGATGTCTTCTTGGCAACGGGCTTGGACGGCGCGCTCTTCTTCGCGACCGCCGACTTTGACGGAGACTTCGCCGTCGGCGCCTTCTTCGATGCGGCCTTCCTGGCCGGAGGCGGTGGCTCTGAGGAAGTTGAGCGGCGAGCCCTTCGAGCGGGTGTGTCCGAGCCGGCCTTGGCTCGGGTCGGGGGCCGGCCGCGCCTGCGAGGCGGGGGTTCTTCCTCAGGTTCCTCTTCCTCGGGCTCGTAGGCGTCCTGCGTTTCTTCCTCTTCCTCCTCGGGCTGTTCTTCCTCTTCCTCCTCGGCTTCCGGCTCTTCGTAGCCCGCCTCGTCCTCGTACCCCTCCTGGTCCTCTTCGTCTTCGGTTGTCTCGGCGCTGCCCAGTTGGGAGGTCCGCTGGTGCAGCGAGCCGGCGAGGTCGGCGAGCTTGCGGTTGGCGGCTGCTCCCAGAGCCTTCTTGCCTGCGTCCAGGGCTTCGCCGCGGAGCTGGTCGGTAATCTCGGCGAACTGAGGCGTCTCCTTGAGCTTGGTGAGGCCCTGCGCCATGAGCTGGCCGGGATCGAGACCGGAACGTCGTCCGGCGAGGTAGGTCGCCACTGCGAACGCGAGGCGGCCCTTCTTTATCCGTCCTAGGACATAGCCCCCGGCCACGGCGGCCGCGAGCGCGATTTTGGTCGTGTTCTGCATGAGCTGCTGTCCCTTCACCAGGGCGCTTGCGAGCTGTACGACGATGCCCAGGAACACCGTCTGGGTCTGCGAATGTGCCGGCCTGCTGTCCTCGACGCCGCCGACCGGAGGACGTCCCGCTCGGGCGGCATGCCGCCCACCCCCGATACGGATGATTCTTCCCTTTATCCCGACAATTGTAGTTTCCGCGAGCGGTGCCCCCAGCGGAGTGATCGACGATGGCCGCAAAACCGGCACGACCGCGCAGAGCCCGTCCCGGCCCATCCGAAGTAGACGTCGAGACGCAGGACAGGACTCCAGCACGCCGCGCCTCCGCCAGCGGAAGGCTGGAGTTCCCGGCGCGGCTTCGGCGCTGCGCTCCCCAGCCAGGCACCCGTCAGCGCTGCCGCGATCGGCACGCACCTGGTCTGCGCCGGCGGACTGCTCGGCGCAACGCTGCCCGTGTCACCACCCAGCAAGGTGGCGCCGCCTCCACCTGGCCAAGACCGTCCTCAACGGGGCCGCTCTTGCCGTCACCGCGCCGGCCCGCTGGGCAAGAAGATCGAGCTGGCCTCCGTCGGCCTTCCCCGAGACGCAGAAGAAGCCGAACGTCAGCTTTCCCACGCTCAGTGGGCGGTCCCCGCTCTCACGGGCAGCCTGCTGGTCCTCAATGCCCTCCACGGCAAAGCAACGGCCCACATCACAGCGCTCCGCGGCATGTCGCAGCGCTTGCGCCCCACGTACCCCACGTCCAAGACGTCCAGAGTTGGTACTGCACACGCTGACGGTGTCCCGGCCGGCTTCACCGGGAGCCACCTGGCACGCTGGTTTGGATCCCGCAGCACCGGCCATGGCGAGGAGAGCTCACTCCGGTGATCGGGGCCAGCCAGCTCGCTGACGTACCTGAGGGCCCCAGTAACGAAGCCGCGCGGCCGTGAGGGCCGGGATGGAGAAGCACACCGATGACGAGCCGGCACGACGGTAACGAGTCCTCTTCCCTCTCGGGAGAGGTGCCGAGCGCGCACAGGGCGAACCCGGCCAGGGGGACGAGCCATCGGCCGCCGAAAGCAGGACCAGGGCCAAGGAGAAGGGGCCAAGGAGAAGGCTGCCGCGGTCAAGGAACAGACCGTCGCCAAGACCAAACAGGCCACCGCCCAGGTCCGTGAGAAGGTCGGCCATACGACTGAGCTGGCGAAGAACAGGACACCTGAGCCGCTCCTGCACACGGCAACCCAAACCGCAGATCACGTCCGTGACGCCGCGTCCCGGGCCGGACGTCTCGCAGCCGACAAAACCCCCGACGTATTCCGTGAGAAGGCTACTCGCGCGGCGCACGCGGCAGGATCCAAGTGGACCCCGTTGCTTTCAGCGGGGATCGCCCTCCTCGTCTTTCTCCTCAAGCGCCGCAGTCGGCGGACGCGCTGAGGCATCGGGTGTCGGCGTACACCCGAATGTGCTCAGACAGGTACGGATGAACGTGCTCAGTTCGTGGGGTGCGGCAGGCCGTTCCCGGTTCCTGTGCAGGGTGGTAGGCCACGCTGCCGTGCTCCGGATGCAAACTGCTCTGCACGCGCCTCCTCACGGCCTGATGTCCCAGACGTCATCCGCGCTCATACACCGAGAAGGGCCGCACGCCCCAGCCCCAGCGCACGACGACCACCAGGTCCTCGTGGATGAGCAGGTCCGCGAGTTCGCCCGCCTTGTGGTCGATGTCGGCCCCGGTGTCGCTGGCGTCCTGTTCGTCGCCGGTGGCTGCGTCGAGGACCAGCAGTTCGTCCGTGTCGTCATGCCTGCGGGCGACGATGCGGACGAGGGCAGTCACTCGGCCGCCGGCCGCTTCGAGTGCGAGGAAGCCGCGGCCGGAGGCCAGGTCGCTCCGCCACACTTCGGTGCCCTTCAGAAGGTCGAAGGCGACCACCCGGTTCACGTACTCCTTACCGCGCTTGGCCTCGGCGGCGATGTAGAGCCGCCCGTCCGCGACCGCCACAATCCCGGACCTGTGCGACTGGATCGTGCCATGCCCACCGGTGGACTCGATCCGGCCCAAGGGCGTCCCGTCCTCGCCGAAGGCGAGGTAGGCGCCCGGCAGGCCGCCTTGCACGGTCCCGCCGACCTGCACGACCACGGGATCGGTCGACAACAGCGTCACCTCCGCGTCCGTGCCCGGAGTCGGGCGGCCACCGAGCGGCGCGGACCACTGTGCCTTCCCGTCGGCCTTGTCGAACGCGGCCAGCCGCAGTTCAGTGCGGCCGCAAGTGAGCACCGCGAGGACCTGTCGTTCGCCGGCGGCGACCCGCTCGGGCACACAACCCGCCGGGACTGCTGCCTTCCAGCGCGGGGCGCCGGTCCGCAGGTCGAAAGCGCGCAGAGCCTCCGAGCCTTGAACAGCAGGCCGGATCGTCTCGAGGACCCACCGGTCGTCGCCGTCCCGCAGTACGGCGAGCCCGCCCCCGGCGGCGACCATGTCGGTGAGCGACTCCGTGAGGTCGGCCGGGGCGCGCCGGACGTGCCACAGCTCCCGGCCGGTCGTGAGGTCCAGCGCGGCGACGGTCGCACAGCCCTGACCGCCCGGCCCGCGATCCCCCCGCGCGAGCAGGACGACGGAACCGGCCACACGGCGACCGACCGCGCACACATGGTCCTGACCGGGCGGTGCGTACTCCCAGCGCCGCTCGCCCGCCCCTGCTTCGAAGGCGGTGACGGCGTCGTACCGACTGCGGACGAGCGTGTCGCCCACGAGCCAGGCACCGTTGCCGTAGTCCCGGGCATTGTCGTCGACCGGGGCCTCCCAGACGACGCGCATCGAGCCGCCTGCGGCGGAGCAGCCCGCGGCGAGGACGACGAGCAGCGCGGCAACAGCCGCGAGCAGGGGGCGGAGCCGCCGCGTTCCCTCGCGGGACGACAGCCACCGCTCCCGTCCCGGTCTCGTGTCGCCGGTCGTGCGTGCTGCCATACGGATCCCCACCCCTGGCTCAAAACGATCAAGGCCCCATCAGACTAGGGGAGACGTGATCACCCGCACAGCTCTCGTCCGTAGCCGTGACGGATCGTCACCGCTCCACAGGACTGGGGCCAGAACCGAAACTCCCCAACGAAGCCAGCCATTCGAGTGAGCACGTTCACCCGTACTCACGTGGGCACTCTGGCGAGTACGCCGACATCGGGAGAACCGCGAAGGTCTGTCGGCGCCGGGCCTTCCCGAGCCGACTGCCACAGCGACCGCTGCCACGGCGGCCTCCGGCTGCCCTGGGGAGGCGGGCCGGCATCGGAGACGCTGGCCCAGACGGTCAAGGCGTGCATCGAGGCGACATGTCGCGGCACGGGCACCGCTTGCGGAGCCCGTGCCGTGTACGCCGAAGGCACCGCTCGTCGGCAACGCTCTTCGGTGCGTATGTCAGGCCGTCTGCGGCCCCATGAGGCGGACGAGCAGGTTGTCGAGGCTGACCAGCCCTGCCAGTTCGCCGTGCTCGTCGGGGACGAGGGCGAGCGAGGAGCGGCGCTGACGTAGCTGCTCGACGGCGTGGGAGATGGTGTCCTCGGCGGCCAGTTCCGGGACGGGACGGGCGAGGTCCTGCGTGACATCCGAGACCAGCTGGCGGTCGTACTGCCGCGCTGACGCCGGTGACGCTCCGGACGGCAGCACTACCGCCGACTGGGGGCGATCACAGCCCCTCGCGGGTGCCCGCGATGTTCGACGGTGGGTGCGACCGGCGCGCACACGCCGCGCGGTGCCAGGGGCTTTGGCCCCGGTCAGCCGGCTTCCGTCAGGGCCGCGTGCGCGGCGGTGAGGATCTCCTCGGAGAGTGGGGAACCCGCGGTGGCCCGGGACAGCACCAGCGCACCGAACAAGGTGCACAGCCGGGCGATGCCGTCCTCGCCCTCCCCGGCGGCCCCGGCCGGGGTGAGGAACGCGGCGAAGTCGGCCACGCCCTCCGTGTAGGTGCGACGGGCCTCGCAGTCCTCACCCCCGCGGGCGACGTCGACGGCGAGGGCCGCGACCGGGCAGCCGCCCGCCGGGTCGTCACGGTGCTCGACGGAGAGGTAGGCGTCGATCAGGGCCCGCTGAGCGGTATCCCGCTGCCCGTCGTACTGCTCGAGCCCGGCCGTATGACGCCGGGCGAGCTCCGCGAAGGCGTGGGCGGTCGCCTCGTCGACGAGCGCCTCCTTGGAGGCGAACTGCTTGTAGAAGCCGCCGTGGGTCAGGCCGGCCGCCTTCATGAGGTCGGCGACGCTCACCTGGGTGCCCTGCTCCCGGAACAGCCGGGAGGCGGTGTCCACCACCCGCCTGCGGTTCTCCTGCGCCTGCGCCTGCGATACGCGGCCCATGACCACCTCCACTTGGATGTCGACTGGCATCTATCATATCCCCGTGTTTAGATTGTGGTCGTAATCCAAAAACGGGGCGCACGACTCGACGGCGCCCGCTGAAGACCAGGAGCAGGCATGGAACTGAAGAACGCGGTCGCGGTCGTCACCGGCGCCAACCGGGGCCTCGGGCGGCACCTGGCCGCCCAGCTCGTGGAGCGCGGTGCGAAGGTGTACGCGGCGGCTCGCCGCCCCGAGACGGTCGATGTGCCGGGCGCCGTCCCGCTGCGCCTCGACGTGACGGACGAGGCGTCGATACGGGAGGCCGCCCGCATC
Organism: Streptomyces sp. NPDC046712; assembly: GCF_040645695.1. Classification (NCBI taxonomy): domain Bacteria; kingdom Bacillati; phylum Actinomycetota; class Actinomycetes; order Kitasatosporales; family Streptomycetaceae; genus Streptomyces; species Streptomyces sp. NPDC046712. The sequence goes on from NZ_JBEYYW010000008.1 coordinate 96,852, forward strand.
GCGTCGGATGCGACCCTGCTGATCAACAACGCGGGCATCTCCACCGGCGCGACGCTGATCGGAGGCGACACCGATGAGGTGCGCCGGGAGATGGAGACCAACTTCTACGGCCCGCTCGCCGCGACCCGCGCCTTCGCCCCCGTCATCGAGGGCAACGGCGGCGGCGCCGTACTCAACGTCCTGTCCGCCCTGTCCTGGTTCCACCCGGCCGCCCTCGGCTCCTACGCCGCATCCAAGGCCGCCGCCTGGGCACTGAGTGACGCGACCCGCGACGAGCTGGCGCCCCGGGGCATCGCCGTCTCGGCGCTGCACGTCGGCTACATGGACACCGACATGGCCGCCGGCGTGCCCGCCGACCAGAAGGTCGCCGCCGCCGACGTAGCGGCCCAGGCCCTGTACGGCATCGAGGCCGGCCTGCCCGAGATCCTCGCCGACGAGACCAGCCGGTACGTCAAGCAGAGCCTGTCCGCGGCGCCCCAGCCGAACGCAGGCTGACGCTCACCCCGCCACCGCGGCGCGCCCCCTTCCCACCCCTCGTGCAAGGACCTTTCATGCGTTATAAGACCTTCGGGCGCCTGACCGGACTGCGCGTGTCCGAGTACGCGCTCGGCACCGCGAACTTCGGCACCGGCTGGGGCGCGGGCGCCGAGCCGGACGAGGCACGCCGGATCTTCGACCGGTTCGCCGAGGCCGGCGGCACCTTCCTCGACAGCGCGGACGGCTACCAGTTCGGCGAGTCGGAGGAACTGACCGGAAAGCTGATCTCCGCCGACCGTGACCATTTCGTCCTGGCCACCAAGTTCGCCCTGGGCTCCGCTCCGCAGCCGGACATCTCCAAGACGGGCAACAGCCGCAAGAACATGGTCGCCTCGGTGGAGGCCAGCCTGAAGCGCCTGGGCACCGACTACATCGACCTGCTGTGGGTGCACTTCCCCGACGAGCTCACTCCGATGGAGGAACTCCTGCGCGGTCTCGACGACCTGGTCAGCGCGGGCAAGATCCACCACGCCGCGCTGTCCAACTTCCCCGCCTGGCGCGTCTCGCGCGCGGTAACCCTCGCCGACCTGCGCAACCAGTCCCCCATCATCGGCATCCAGCACGAGTACAGCCTCGTCGAGCGCACCGCCGACCGTGAACTCCTGCCGATGGCCGAGAGCCTCGGACTCGGCGCCGCGCTGTGGTCCCCGCTCGGCGGCGGACTGCTCACCGGCAAGTACCGCACGTCCGCAGAAGGGCGCCTCAGCGACCTGGGCATGGTCATCCACACCGAGAGCACCGACCAGAAGACCGCCGCCGTCGACACCGTCCTGGCCATCGCCCAGGAGACCGGCGTGACACCCGCCCAGGTGGCGGTGGCCTGGGTCCGCGAGCGCGCCGCCCGCTCCGTGGCCACACTCGTCCCGATCATCGGCCCGCGCAACCTCTCCCAGCTCGACAGCTACCTCGCAGCCCTCGACGTCCAGCTGACCGACGAGCAGTACGCGCGCCTCGACAAGGTCAGCGCCGTGCCGCTCGGCGTACCGCACGAGGGCATCGCGGGCTCGCTGGGACACCTCCAGGGCGGCGACGCGAGCAGCGTCATCACCCCGGTCGTGCCGGTGGCCTGAGCCCGGAAACACGGCCGACGCAGAGCTCTCCGCGCAGGCACTGGCCACTGCCGTGCCGACGCGGAGCGCGCGGACTAGAAGAACACCACAAACCATCTCGTACCGAGACAAACCCCTCACAGACAGAACACCCCTCCCGCTTGGACGGGAGACCACACGAACGGAGATGACGATGAAGGCCTTCATGGTCGAGAAGTACGGTGATGCGGCCGGGATGCGCGCCGCCGAGATACCTGACCCTCAGGTGGGCGCCGACGACGTCCTGGTCAAGATCCACGCGGCGGGCGTCAACCCACTGGACATGAAGATCCGCAACGGTGACCTCAAGGCGATCCTGCCCTACCGTCTCCCGCTCGTCCTGGGCAACGACCTCGCCGGGACCGTCGTCCGGGTCGGATCGTCCGTCGACCGCTTCGCCGTGGGCGACGAGGTCTACGCGCGGCCTGACAAGGACCGCATCGGCACCTTCGCCGAACTCCTCGCCGTCCACCACGACGACCTCGCCCCCAAGCCCGCCACGCTCACCATGACCGAGGCCGCCTCCCTCCCCCTGGTCGCGCTGACCGCCTGGCAGGCCCTGGTTGAGCGGGCCCACGTACAGCCGGGCCAGAAGGTCTTCATCCATGCGGGCGCCGGCGGCCTCGGCTCCATCGCCGTCCAGCTGGCCAAGGCACTGGGCGCGTACGTGGCCACCACCGCGAGCACCGCCAAGGTCGACCTGGTCAAGGAACTCGGCGCAGACGAAGTCATCGACTACCGCACACAGGACTTCACCGAAATCCTCCACGGCTACGACGTCGTCCTGGACTCCCTCGGCGGCGAGAACCTCGCCAAGTCCCTGCGCGTCCTCAAGCCCGGCGGCCAGGCCATCTCCGTCGCGGGCCCGCCCGACCCGGCCACCGCCCGCGAGCTCGGCGCGAACCCGGTCCTGCGCCTGGCCATCACCGCCCTCAGCGCCAAGACCCGGCGCCAGGCCAAGCGCCTCGGCGTGACGTACTCCTTCCTGTTCATGAAGGCCAGTGGAGACCAGTTGCGGGAACTCACCCCCCTCATCGACACCGGGAAGATCCGCCCCGTCGTCGACACCGTCTTCCCGTTCGACGACACCCTCCACGCCATGGAGTACGTCGAAAAGGGCCGGGCGAAGGCCGGCAAGGTCGTCGTCTCCATGACATAGGACAGACCCGCCGACACCGACCAGCTCCACCAGCTCACCGTCCACGCCGAGCAAGGCGTGATGCGCCCGCTCACGGGCCTGGCGCCCGGCTTCGGCAGGGCCGTCATCAGCCCCAGCGGACCCGCCACCACCCCGCGGCGCCCGACCGGAAACACACCGGGAGAAACCACCATGAGCAGCACCGGCACCCCGAACGAACCCGTCATCACCTCGTACGCCCACGCCCCGACCCGCACCATCACCGCCGGCGGCGTCACCTACGCTTTCCGCGAGCTGGGACCCAAGGGCGGCGTCCCCGTCGTGTTCTTCGTGCACCTCGCCGCGACCCTGGACAACTGGGACCCGCGCATCATCGACCCCATCGCGAAGGGCCGTCACGTCATCGCCTTCGACCAGCGCGGTGTCGGGGCCTCCACGGGCCAGGTGCCGGACAGCATCGAGGCGATGGCTGATGACGCCTCCACCTTCATCACGGCGCTCGGCTTCGACAAGATCGACATCTTCTCCTTCTCCCTCGGTGGCATGATCGCCCAGGCCCTGGTGGTGAAGCACCCCGAGCTCGTCCGCAAACTCGTCCTCACCGGCACAGGCCCCAAGGGCGGCAAGGACATCGACAAGGTCGCCGCCATCACGTACTGGGACATGCTGCGCGCCACCCTGACCCGGTCGGACCCCAAGGAATTCCTGTTCTTCAACCGCAACACCCCCGGCAAGCTCGCCGCGCGCGCGTTCGTCAACCGGCTCAAAGAGCGCACTGTCGACCGCGATGCGAAGATCAAGATCAAAGCGTTCCAGACGCAGCTGAAGGCGATCAAGAAATGGGGGCGCTCCACCCCCGACGACCTGTCGCAGCTCACCCAGCCCACCCTGATCGCCAATGGCGACAACGACCGCATGGTGCCCTCGGTCCTCTCCGAGGACCTGCACCGGCGCATCAAGGACAGCGAGCTGATCATCTACCCCGACTCCGGCCACGGCGGCATCTTCCAGCACCACCAGCAGTTCGCCCCCCTCGCGGTCGAATTCCTCGCCCGTTGACCTCTGGCGAACCTCCACCACTGCATGTTCGGCGACCAGAAAGAGATGAGCAGCACCATGAGCACCTCACCGTCCGCCGCTCAGCTGGGCGTGGAGAAGAAGCACCTCACTTCCTCGATCCTGCTCTGGGTACGCACCGACCAGCCCCGCCAGACCGGCATGGACTACTGGAAGGGACCGCACTCAGGGATCATCTCCGCCACCCCGGGCCTGGAGGAGTACCGACAGATCCACCTCGCCGAGCACAACCCGGGCCGGTGGCCGGCGACCGACGCGGTGCAGACCTCGATCCCCGCGGACCGGAAGATCGACGGCGTTGCCGAGGTCACCTTCCAATCGGCGCTTGCGCCCCTGAAAGGGCGTAAGCAGACGAAGCTGGCCCACGCCGACGAGATCAACGTGTTCCGCCGCACCCTGCTCTACGCCGGCCCGCCGAACTCCTCCCGCTGGTACGACGTCGCCGGCCCCGACGAGACGGTCGGTGCTCGCACCCTGATCTACCTGCGCCGCAGAGACGGGGTCGGCGCAGGCGAGTTCCGGAAGTTCGTCAACCAGCAGCTCGTTCCCGCGCTCGCCGACGCCGCAGCGTTGAAGGAACTGCGCACGCAGACGTTCCTGCCCTGGAGCGAAAAGCTCTGGGACACCCCGAACGTTGCCCACGACAACCCCCATGACCAGCGATACCATGCCTCCCTCGTCCTCGGGTTCAGCGACAGCGCAGCACGGGACGCATTCTTCACCGGCAACGCGATCGAGGGCCTGACCAACCAGCTGGCACCGCTCGCCTCCGCGATCCATGCATACGACGTCGCCGCCACCTTGACCTTCGTCAAGAACGGCGACATCCTCCCGCGCTACCAGGAGTGAACGGCCAGCCAGAGCATGGAGCAGATCCGACGGACCGGCTGAGCAATCACTCCACCGCCAAGAGACTGGAGAAGGAGAACGAACGCTTGCGCGCGAAGCTCAGTGGCTGAAGGCCGGACCCAAGCCACTGGCCCTCTCGCGCGCGGCTTACGGAGGCGAACCGACGGTGACAGTCCTGGCCGGCGACGCACCCGTCCCATTCCGCGACGGGCGCACGCACCTACCAGGGCACTCGAGTCGCCACCGCCGGTGCCGTCCGCTACGAACACGACGGCCAGGGCCGGATCGTCCTGCGGCAGAAGGCCCGTCCCTCCCGAATGCCTAGGTCGAAGGTCAGCAAGCGGGGACACCGTGCGGACGCATGCTGACCGTTTGCTGACCTGAGGGGGGGCACATGATGCCCCTGACCTGCGGCGACGCCAAATAGTCAGATCTTGGACTTGAACATTGTTCGGAACACGAAGTAGCTCCCGATTTATCTGCTCCCTGCCTGCTTCCTGCAGGTCAAGGGCGTTCTTCGGACGTACAACGCCTGGCATGTCCGGTCAGCTGTCCCCAGGTGTTGCAGAACTCACGCTGACCGGTTGCTGACCTTTCAGATGCGCCGTCTTGCTCCGTGGAGGCTCTGTCGCGGCAACGCGTTCCTCGCTTCCGACGCCGGCGGTCGGGCGCGAGGGCCGGCCGATCCGGCCGGCCCCCCGGGGATTCCCCGTGCCCGGTGACGGCTAGAGGGTGCGGCAGAGGAGGGCGTCGGGTGTCTTGCCCTTGGCCCAGGCGCCGGTGAAGGCTACGCCAGCGGCGTATTCGCCGGCCCCGCACTGGCCCTTGTAGTTGCCATGGGCGAACTCGCCGCCGGGTTCGCCGGCCGGCCGGTTGTCACCGCGGTCGAACCAGACGGTACGGCCGGTCCTCGGCAGGGCCCGGACCGCTGTGGAGCAGAGCACGGCGGAGACGGCCTGGCCGCGGACGCTGTAGCCGGTCATGAACTGGTCGCGGGGGCACTGGAGTTTGGTGTAGCCGCCGGCCCAGTCGCCGTCGGTGACATACCGCTCATCGGTCACGACGCTGAGCGTGCCGGTAGGGCCGGCGAGCCCGGGTGCTTGGGCGTCGGTGCACAGGCCTCGCCCGTCGTGGTGGGAGAGGCCGACGAGCCGTTGTCCGTCAGGGCAGACGCCCTTGCGGGCGCCGGGGTCCCAGTCGCCGCGGGCGCGGGTACGGAGGGACTGGACGGCATCGGCGTGGTCCAGGTTCAGCATGTCCCAGGTGTCGGCGGCCTGCACAGGTCCGGTCTTGGCGGGGGCGGTGACGAGCCGGTTCCAGTGCGGGGTGCGCCAGTCGTCGCCGTCGAGGATGCCCGAGCGGTGTCCCGCGGAGTCGTAGTCGAGCAGTTTCCACCGTCCGTGGCCGGTGAAGCCGACGGCCGGCCAGTAGGCGAAGTCGGTGTCGTTGGCGATGAGGAAATCGACGAAGTTGGCGAACCAGGCGCGTCCCTGGGGGTTGGTCTCGTCGGCACCGATACCGAACTCGCTGATCCACACCGGTGCGCTGTAGTGGCGTCCGGTGTCCGCGGCGACGAAGACCGCCTGGCGGCGCAGGGTCTCGAACAGCTCGTCGCGGGAGAGCTCCTGGTAGCGCCAGTCGTGGGTCTCACCGAGGCCGGTCGCGCCGGTGTGGTTCGGTCCGGTGTAGCCGTAGAAGTGAGCCGAGTAGACGAGCTTGTTCGAGGCGACGAGGGTGTGGGAGAGAGTGCGGGCGGGTTCGAGGGTGGGCCGCCAGTGCGGGGTGAGATCGGTGGGAATGCCCTGCCAGTTGATGCCCTCGACGATGACGAGGAGGTCTGGGTTGGCCTCGGTCAGGAGCCGGTCGCCGAGCCGCTGGGTGGCGGTCCACCAGTCGTGGTCGTTGCCCCAGCCCCAGTTGGCGTCGTCCGTGACCGTGCGGCGGACCTCGTTGTAGAGGTCGGCGCCGACGACCCGCTTGTTGTCCCTGTAGCGCTTGGCGAGGAGGAGCCAATCGCCCTCCCACTGGGCCGTGGCCTGGCTGGTGTTCCAGCGTTCGTTGCCGTCCAGACCGCAGCAGAAGCGGGAGGTGTTGGTGTGGTTGTTGAGGATGACGGCGAAGCCCTCGGCGGTGGCCGCCCCGATCACCGCGTCGAAGACCTCCAGCGGGGTCCTGCCCTTGAGCGACGGGTTCGCGGCGACGGCGGTGTCCGGGACGGGTCGCTGGTCGTGCAGCATCTCGTTGGAGAAGGGCAGCCGGATGCTGTTGGCGCCGAGGGCGTGGAAGTCGGCGAGGACGGCGGTGATCGGCTTCCGGTCGAGGCCGAGCGGGGTCTGGTCGGACTTCTCACCGTCGTGGTGAGAGGCGGGATCGGCGATGTCGCCCGAGCCGTTCCAGGAACCCTGCGCGCCGTGCCAGTTGACCGACTTGAGCTTGAATCGGTCGCCGTCGGCGTCCACCACGTAGCGGCCCCGGGTGCTCAGGGGTGGCCGCCAGTCGTCGGCGAGTGCGGAGTCGACGGACGCCGCGGCGGGTAAGGGGGCGGGCATGGCCGGGGCGGCGGGGGCCCCGGCGACCAGGAGTGCCGCGGCTAGCGCAGCTCTGAGCAGCGTTCTCTTCATGATGGCCTACAGGTGTGTGAGGGGTGTCAGCCGGCCGATGGGCCGGTCCAGCCGACGGGTGCGCGGGCGAGGCGTACCCGCCGAGGGGCGGCGCAGAGTTCACGGAGAATCGGGCGGGCCGAGAGGAGCCTGCCGCAGATATACACCATGTGAGTGACGCAAGTCCCACGATGTTCCAGATGCTGGTTGACAGCTGCACTTGGGGACCGCAGGCCACGGCATCTGGTCCCAACGCACCATGAGGGAAAGGTCGTTCATGTTCAACGTATGCCGATGTCGGGCAGCTGTTGTACCCGCTGTGGCGTCGGCGAGGACGGCTCGGGAAGCCGAATGCGCTCATCGAGGGTGCCGTCGTCCTTGATCACGCGGCACGTCGCGCGTGGCTTGTGGCCGGGCGCAAGGCAGGAAGCGAGCCCAGCGCCGCGGGCGGACGCGTGGCCACTCCGATCTCCGACACCGGGCGTCCGAGCGGCGAATCGATCAGAGCAAGAGCGAGTGATACTAGTTGCGCAGAACTGTGCATCGCCCGCCTCGCCGTCCCGGAGGGGAGAAGCCATGACCATCACCGCGGAGCAGCGGCGCGCTCGGATCCTCGAAGTGGTCCGGGAGCTGGGATCGGTCCGCGTAGTGGATCTTGCGGAGCGCGTCGGCAGCGCTCCGGTCACCGTGCGACGGGACATCGCGGCACTCGCCGACGGCGGTCTGCTGCGTCGCTCGCACGGCACGGTGTCCCTACCTCTCGATGACAGCCCGTCGTCAGCCGCCACGGACCGCAACCGGGTGATCGGAATGCTCGTCCCAACCGTCGGCCCCTACTTCGACGAGGTGATCGACGGAGCCCGCACCGCGGCCACTGCCTCAGGAGCCAGGCTGGTGCTCGGCATCACGTCGTACGAGGCCGCGCACGACCGAGCCCAGGTTGCTCAGCTACTGGACGCCGGGCTCGACGGACTCCTGCTGACTCCGAACTGGCGTCCGGACGGCGAAGTCGGCGACTCGACATGGGTCCGCGAGCTCCCGGTGCCCGCCGTACTTGTCGAGCGCATCGCCCCGCCCGACAGCGCCGCGGCACAGCTGGACTCGGTCGGCTCCGACCACGCCCACGGCGTCCTCCTCGCGTTGCGGCACCTGCTCGCGCTTGGCCATGAGTCGGTGCTGCTCGCCGCCCGCAAGGACTCCTGGACGGCACGCCAGGTACGGGCCGGCTACGCCGAGGCCGTCCGGCTGCTGGGGATCGAGCCTTGGCCGGTGATCGACGTCGGCCGCCCGGGGCTGGAGTCGGAGTCGGTGGCCTCGCGCATTGCCGAGGCGGTGGCACACGACGGCGTGCGCGCCGTGCTGGTGCACAACGACCGAGAGGCGATCCAGCTGTCACCGCTGCTGCGCGCCCGCGGCCTGCGCCTGCCGGACGACCTGGCACTGATCTCGTACGACGATGTGTTCGCGGCTCTGGCCGCGCCGCCGCTGACTGCTGTCGCTCCCCCCAAGCGCGCGGTGGGCGCCGCCGCGCTGCAGCTGATGCTCCGCCGCCTCGAGGCCGGACCCGACCTGCCTGTCCACCACGTACGGCTGCTGCCGGAGCTGAAAGTTCGCTCCTCCTGCGGCGGCCGTGGCACCGACAAGGCCGCCTGAGCGCCTTGTCCGGTCCCGCCGACTGTCTTGGGTCCGGACACATGGGTGGCGCGGGGCGTAGTACGGCGTCCGCGACATCAGCCGTCGATCTCACAGCGCGGCTCCATGGGGTCGGGGAGCAGAATCTCAGCAGTGACCCGGGTTCCCTCGGCGGTCGTATGGATCTCATGGTGGGCCGCGAAGGCGCTCACCAGGTCCAGACCGCGACCCGAGCATGCCTCCTCCTCTGGCCCGGAGGGCGCGGGTGCTTGCCAGCGGCCGAAGTCCTGGACGTGGAGCGACAGTCGACCGTCAACGGCGGCGATACGCAGGGAGATGTCGGTGCTGCCGCTGTGCCGCACCACGTTCGAGGTCAGTTCGCTCACGATGAGCCCGACGGCCTCCTCAACCGATTCGGGCAGGTGCCACTGCTGAATCACCCGGCATGCGAAGCGTCGCAGCACGGGAACCGAGGACGATTCAGCCGACATCACGCAGCCGACCGCTTTGATGCGGTTCTCACATGCGCACTGATGGGTGGGACGGACGGGAGAGGGCGCCTGCTGGATGGTGCTCATCGGGAGCTCCTTCACGCCCGGGCCATGTGGTCCATCGGGCTGCCGAAGGTGATTGCGGGGACTTGCGACGTTCTGGGGTGGGAGCACGCTGTCTGCTTGTACTGGGGCGGCTCGCAGCGATGTGAACGTCGGGTGCGGAAACGAGGATCGCGGAGGATCGCGATCTCGCGACCTGGGCGCCAGGGGCGCACGGAATGCGACAGGCCCTCTGTTGGATGGCCTAGCCGTCACCGGCGAGAATCGGTGCCGGCTGCGACTGAAGTCAACCTAGACGCGATCGAATGATCGAATCAAGCCCAAATGACCCTGCTTGCATTATTTGGTCAAATGATACGAGTCGAGCTCCGTGGAGAGCGTCGACAGCAAGACCAACCGTGCAGTTTCACGAGGTGAAACGAGGTAGGCGAGGGCGCCTAGGTCAACAGGTAGCGATCAATATTGCGCATATCTAATCTGAAGCGATATACGTAGACCGTCTCAGGTCATTTGATCAACTGGAGGCCTCGGTGAGCCACGCCGCCGAAGAGATCGCGAGCCAGCCGCTGTGCCGGCGCCGGTCGGTCGACCGCTTCGACGCGCTGCTCGGCGAGGCCGCTGCCGTCGTCCTCTCCGGAAGCCTCCCGCGCAGCCTGCCCGACGACGCCTTACGCCATCCTTCTGCGCATCGCGCCCGGCCACGGCGATGAAGGCTCCCACGTCGAACGGTTCCGTCCGCACTTCGTGAGGCCCTTGGGCGGGTTCGGGCCCCGCCTGGGTGGGACACCGGCAGCGGCCGATGGCACACCCGATCCTGTCGGACCGGCCCGACATCCACTCCGAGCACCGCCGTCCTGTGCGGTGCCCCCCACTGGAGAAAGCGCTCACCCCCGGCTATTGCTGCTCGGGGGACGTCTAGGAGGACGCCCTGTGAACGCAAGTCAGCATGCCCCTGATCCCCTGAACACCCCCACCGCACTGAGCAGGCGCCGACTGCTCCAGGTCGCAGGCGCCACTGCTGTCGCGGCAGCGGCCTCTCACCTTCTCCGCCCGCCCGTCGCCCAGGCCGCCGACACGTACGACTCGATGCGGACCACGTGGGTGCAGCTGCTCACGGGAACGGGATTCGACCCCACCGCCGTGCCGTTCTCCGGCGCTCTGTCATCGCTCGGGTCCCAGGCCGGCTCGTTCCAGAGCACGATGGCCCCGCGCACCGGCTCGCTGTGGCCCGACCTTCCGATCGGCAGCGTCTCGGCCAACGTGACGAGCAGTTACCTACGGCTGAGGACGATGGCGCTGGCCCACGTCCAGCCGAACACGGGGCTGACCGGCAGTTCCTCGCTCGCCTCCGCCATCGCCACCGGCCTGGACTGGATGCACGCCAACGCGTACACGCCCGCCACGACCACCTACAACAACTGGTGGGACTGGCAGATCGGCGCTCCGCAGCGCATGCTGGACACCTGCGCGGTGATGTACGCGCATCTCACCCCGGCGCAGATCGCCAAGTACTGCGCAGCGATCGACCACTTCGTCCCCGCCTCCGTCGTGGCCACGTACAGCGGCCTCAGCACGGGTGCCAACCGGGTCGACCTGTGCCGGGTGCTCGCTCTGCGCGGAGTCGTCGGCAAGAGCTCCTCCCCGATCAGCACCGCCCAGCAGGCGCTCTCCCCGGTCTTCCCGAACGTGCTGTACGGCGACGGCATCTACGCCGACGGCAGCTACCTCCAGCACACGTACATCCCCTACGCCGGAACCTACGGCCAGGTGCTGCTCAATGGCCTGAGCAAGATGTTCACCCTGCTCGCCGGCACCACTTGGGCCGTCACCGACCCCAAGGTGCAGAACATCTTCACGGCGGTGACCACGGCCTGGGCGCCCTTCGTCTACAACGGCCTCATCATGGACGGCGTCTGTGGCCGAGGGACCAGCCGCGGAATCCTGAACAGCGACCCGTTGAAGATCCAGCAGGACGACCACACCCGCGGCCACAGCGTCGTCTCCGACATCCTGCGGCTCGCGACCTCGGGACTCGCCTCCCCCGCGCAGTCCGCGGCCTGGAAGTCGATGGTCAAGGGCTGGCTGCAACGGGACTACTACGGGCCGCTGCTGAGCAGCAAGGGCGTTGAGATCCCCGAACTCGCCCGGGCCCGGGCGCTGCTCGACGACTCCACCGTCGCGGCCGCCGCCGAACCCGTCGGCAGCCGGGTGTTCGGCATGGACCGGGCCGTCCACCGCCGCAGCGGCTGGTCCGCCCAGCTCAGCCTGTGCTCCGCCCGCACCAGTTTCTACGAGACCGGCAACGGTGAGAACCTGCGCGGCTGGCACACCAACAGCGGCATGCTCTCCTGGTACGGCGACACCTACGGCAACGGCCACTACTCGGACGCCTTCTGGCCTACGGTCGACCCCTACATGCTCCCCGGTACAACCGTCTCCACCCTCCCGCTCGCGGACGCGGCAGGCGGCGCCTGGGGCGCCCCCCACCCCAACGCGACCTGGGCCGGCGGCACCACCGACGGCACCTACTCCGCCGTCGGCCAGGACGTCCGGGGGCTGCAGTCCACCCTGACCGGCAAGAAGTCCTGGTTCTGCCTGGACGACTCGATCTTCTGCCTGGGCGCCGGCATCACCTGCACCGACGGGGCCGGCGTCCAGACCACCGTGGACAACCGCAACCTCGGCGCCAACAACAGCCAGGTCTTCACCGTCGACGGCACCGTCCAGCCCTCCGCCCTCGGCTGGAGCCAGACCTTCACCGACTGTCGGTACATGGCTGTGGGCGGCATGGGCGCCTGGGTCTTCCCCGGCGGCGCGACCGTCAGGGCCAAGCGCGTGGCCCGCACCGGCGCCTGGTCCGACATCAACACCACGTCCTCCACGGCTCCCATCACCCGCAACTACCTCTCCATGTGGTTCGACCACGGCGTCAATCCCGCCAACGCGCACTACAGCTACCAGCTCATGCCCGGTGCCACGGCGGCCGCCGCCGCCGCCCGCGCGGCCGCCCCGAACGTCACGGTCGTCTCCAACACCACCAGGGTGCAGGCGATCAGCTGCCCCTCGCCCGGCCTCACCATGGCCAACTTCTTCGCCGCGGGCAGTGCCGGGCCGATCACCGTCGACCGCCCGTGCTCGGTGCTGATGAAGGAACAGAGCGGCAACATGACCGTCGTGGTCTCGGACCCCACCCGGGCAGCCATCACCGTCCGGGTCACGATCGCCCGCAGCACCTACAAGTCCGTCTCGGCCTCGTCCGGCGTCCAGGTTCTCACCACCTCCGGGCCGGTCGTGCTGCTCGCCGAGACGGGCGGCCGGCACGGCGCGGGCCGGACCGTCACCCTCAGCACCTCCGGCACGGCACCGGCGAGCGCGACCGCCTCGCACCTGGATGCCACCGCGACCGCGTACGTCCGGGACGGCTCGTACGCCAATACCAACTACGGCAACGCCACCACCATGGTGGTGAAGAACACCAACACCGCGAACGACGGCTACAACCGCAGGTCGCTGCTCAAGTTCGACGTCTCCGGCCTTACCGGCCGGGTCTCCCGGGCCGTACTGTGGGTGTACGGCAGCGTGCAGGACTCCGCCGGCGACCACACCACCCTCCAGGCGTTCACGACCTCCTCCGGCAACTGGACCGAGACCGGCGTCACCTGGAACTCCGCTCCCGCCACGCCCACCGCGCTCGGCACCGGGATGGTGTCCAAGGGCTCCGACTGGGTCGGCCTCGACGTAACCAGCGCGGTCGCGGCGGCGCAGGCGTCTGCCGGCGGCGATGGCATCGTCTCCCTCGCCGTCTTCGAGCCACTGGGCGCGGCCGGCATGGCGACCGTCCTCAACACCCGGCTGAACGCCGTGAACCCCCCGAAGCTGCAGGTGATCACCAGCTGATACCCGGCATGCCCGAGGCAAGCCGGTCCGGCAGCCCCGACCGCACCGCGCAGGTCGGGGCTGCCGGCCGGGCAGCGGGTGTGCCATGGGAGACATCCGCCGTCGCACCGTGCTCAGAGCCCATTTTGAGCTTCGAGTAGATCGAATGATACAAATTGATCTGACAAGCATCGAATGCCGACGACTCTCGGGAGTGTCTCCATGACCATCACGGCCGAGCAGCGCCGCGCTCGAATCCTGGACGTCGTGCGCGAGCTCGGAACCGTTCGCGTGGTGGAGCTCGCGGAGCGCATCGGCCTCGCGGCCGTCACCGTCCGCCGGGACGTCGCTGCTCTCGCCGACGCCGGGTTGCTTCACCGCTCACACGGCGCGGTGTCATCCCCCCTCCCGGAGAACGTTGCTCCAGGGCTGACCCATCAGCACAGGGCGATCGGCATGCTCGTCCCCACGGTCGGCTCGTACTTCGACGAGATCATCGACGGCGCCCGTTCCGCCGCCACCGCGGCCGGCGCCCGCCTCGTACTTGGCATCTCCGCCTACGAGTCCTCCCACGATCGTGACCAGGCGGACCAGCTGCTCGAATCGGGCGTCGACGGCCTGCTGCTCACCCCCAACTGGAAACCGGGCGGCCGCCCCGAGAACAGCATGTGGATCGGTGACCTGCGGGTGCCCGCCGTCCTGGTCGAGCGGCGTGCGGCGCCCGACAGTCCCTTCGCCGAACTGGACTCGGTCAGCTCCGACCACCACCACGGTGTGCTGAGGGCCTTGAGACAGCTGTCCTCGTTCGGCCACCGCTCCGTGCTGCTCGCCGCCCGCGACGACAGCTGGACGGCATATCAGGTCCGGTCCGGTTACGAGGAGGCCACGCGGCTGCTGGGGCTCGAGCCGCAGCCCGTCATCGACATCGACCGGCCGGGCGGCGACATGGAAGACGTCGCCACGCAGATCGCCGAGGCCGTCGAAGGCGGTGTGCGGGCCGTGCTGGTCCACAACGACCAGGCCGCCATCCAGCTGGTTCCGCTGCTCCGTGCCCGTGGTCTGCGGGTCCCGGACGACCTGGCGCTGATCTCGTACGACGACGTTTTCGCGGCGTTGGCCGCCCCTGCGTTGACTGCCGTTGCGCCGCCCAAGCGGGCGGTGGGCGCGGCAGCGCTGGAGTTGCTGCTGAGCCGCCTGGGTAGCGGGCATGACCTGCCGGTCAGCCATGTGGAACTCCTGCCCGACCTGAAGATCCGCACCTCCTGCGGTGGCGCGGGCCAGTGATCGCACCGGCGCGCGATGGCCGGGAGGGGTCAGCCGCGCAGCCGGGCGAGGTGGTCCGCTCCGGGGCCGAGCAGGGGGGCCAGCGGGGCGGCGTCCGGGTACCAGGGCGCCTCGTACTCCCAGGACACCCAGCAGTCCGGCGGCAGCAGGCGCACGCACTCGCCGATGGGCAGCACACCCGCGCCGAGTGCCAGGGGGGTGAGGTCGGTCAGGCCGCTCACGTCCTTGACCTGGACATAGCCCAGGTGGGGCCGCAGCGCTTCCCAGCTGGTCGGCGGGGGCTCGCCGGCCAGCTGGGTGTGGAGCAGGTCCCACAGCGCACCGATGGCCGGGTGGCCGACGAGGTCGAGCACCCGAGCCGCGTCGCGCCCGGCACGGTGTGAGTCGTGCGTCTCCAGCAGGACGCGTACGCCCAGGGCCTGAGCCTCGTCGGCCACCGCGGCCAGGCGTCGGGCGGCGCGCCGGTCGGCCTCGCCGGTCGCGCCTTCGTTGCCCCGGGGGAACACCCGCACATGCGGGGCGCCCAGGTCGGCGGCCAGCCGGAGGTGCTCGAGCAGCGCGGCCACCAGGGGGCCGTCCTCACCCGGCTCGGCGACACCGACGTAGCTCGCGACGGCGAGTGGCGTGAGGCCGGCGGTGTCGAGCGCTCGCCGGGCGCGGCGCCGTGCTGTGGCCGTCATGGCCGTGTGAACCGGCTCGCCGGGCGCGCAGCGGAGTTCCAGGCCGGACCAGCCGTGGTCGGCTGCGAGGGGGATCACCTCGGTGAGTGGCATGCCCGGCAGGCCGAGGGTGGAGAAGGCGAGTCGCACAGTGTCAGTCTTTCCGGTGGGCGGTCGGGCGGTCGGGGTCGAGCAGCGCCTCGTGCTCGCTGCCGTCCGGCCAGAGCACGTGGATCGTCGACCCCTCGGTGCGCACGTGCGGGCCGTCGAAGCGGCGGGAGGCCGAACGGCTGAGGCGGACGTCGGCGATGAACCGTGAGGTTCCGCTGCCGGTACGACCGGTCAGCACGGGCAGCGCGCCCACGGCGCCGAAGGCAGTGCCGGACGGGAGGCGGCGGATCGCCGCCGTGTCGGTCAGGCCTTCGACGCACCGGAGGGCCGAAGTCAGCCGCACGCCACCCGCATCGGCGGTCGCGCCGGCGCGACCGCCATCGGTCCACGTCTCGACCGTGTCGCCGGCCACGGCCCAGCCGCCGTGCCGCACTTCGGTGCCCGGTGCGGCGCCGGTGACCAGGTGTACGTGGATCTCGTGGGTGCCTGCGGCGAGGACGAGCGAGGTCACGGTGACTCCGGGAAGTTCGGTGCCGCCGATCCGCGGCTGGTGCGCCGAGGCCGCCCAGCCGTCTCCGGCGCCGAGCGGGCGGATCCTCCCGCGCTCGCTGAGTTCGCCGTCGACCACCAGGCCGAAGTGATTGTCCGCGGGGCCGTCGTGGACCGGGCCGGTGGCGGTGGAGTAGCCGAGCCGGGCGTACAGCGGGTCGTCGGCGAGCACCTCGTCGGCCGGCTGGTCGTCGCTGCCGTGGTTGTGCAGGCGAACCAGACCGTCGGCGGCGGTGGACTGGATCAGCCAGCCCGGCCGGGGCAACGGGTGAACGGCGTCGCCGTGTTCGGCCGGCGTCATCTCCTCGGGCTCCGTCCACACAGGGTGGTCGGGTGGCAGCAGCAGCCCGAGGAAGCCCTTGCTCGCCCAGTAGGGCGAGGCCGGTCCCGAGTACGACTGGATCATTGGCGGGTACGGGCCGAACCAGCCGAGCGAGAGCAGGCCGTCCGGTTCGCTCGCACCCCGGTCGAGGAAGTAGCGCAGCGTGCCGGAGGCGAGGCGGCGGGTGACGCCTGGTGCCAGCGGGGTGTGCCCGCTCAGTGCGCCTGCCCACAGCGGGGCCGCGGCGGCGAAGCGGTAGGTGAGCGAGCGGCCTTGGTGCATCGGGGCGCCGTCGGCGCCGAAGGTCCGGGCGTAGCTGTCGAGGTGGGCTGCGAGGCGGGCGCCGTAGGTGTTGAGCAGGTCATCCTCGCCGCTCAGGTGGGCGTGCAGGACGGGGTAGAGGTGGAAGGCCCAGCCGTTGTAGTGGTCGAAGGCTCGCGGGCGGCCGTCGGTGTACCAGCCCTCGCCGAGGTACCACTGCTCGATCTTCGCCAGGCCGCGTGCGACCGCGGCACGTGCGGCGCCGTCGTGGTCGAGGCCGGCTTCGGCCAGGAACCCACCGACGGTGAAGGGGAACAACCACCAGTTGTTGTCGACCGGGGCATGGTGCAGGGCACCGGCCAGCCATGCCCTGGTCCGCTCGCGCGTCTGCTCGTCGAGCCGGTCCCACAGCCAGGGCCGGGTGAGGCGCAGGGCGAGGGCGATCGACGCGGCCTCGACCATGGCCTGATTGCGGTCGGCGATGGCGAGCCAGGAGACCTGGTCCCCTTCGGTCAGGTCGCGCTCGGAGGTCGGGGTCCGGGTGCCTGCGGCCAGTCCTTCGGCGTACCGGGGCAGCAGTCCGTGCGGGTCGTCGCCGCCCGCCCCGGCAACCCGGAAGGCGGCGAGCAGGAAGGTTCTGGCGAAGCCCTCCAGTCCGTCGGAGCGGGTGCCGGAGAAGCTGGGGCGCGGCCCGGGCAGGTTGATCAGGGCGTGGCCTGGCCCTGCGAACGGCTGGACGGCTGCCAGGAGGCCGTCGGCGACGGCCTCCCAGTGCTGCCTGGTCCAGCCGGTGCCGGGGCTGAGTCGCCGGTCCTCCGGGGGAAGCTGGATCGAGGGCATGGCTGAGTTCCTTGATCGAAACGACGGACCTGAGAGCGATACTCGGATCACTCCGACCGAATGATCCGATGATGACACTTCAAATCCAGTCGAAGCAGTGCGTGCGCCTGCATCGTTACCCGAAAGCGACCCCTGGAAGGAAATATCACTTGAGATCATTCGATCGATTTCTATTGACTCCGATCTCATGCGGTCGCAAGATGGCGGCATCGCCTCGCTGACCTCCCTTCCTCCCAGCGATCGGCGTCCGATTCGGGCATATCGACCCCCTTCTCAGGAGCCGTGCCATGTCTACTCCTCGTACCTCCCGGCGCAGAGTTCTTCGCCTGACCGCAGCGGTCACCGCCTCCGCGCTCTCCCTCTCGCTCCTCGCGGCCTGCGGGGTCGGCGACGGTTCGGACGCCTCTGCGGCGGGCGACGGCAAGCCCGTCACCATCACCTTCTGGGGCTGGGCCAAGGGCACCAAGGAAGTCGTGGACGCCTTCAACGCCTCGCACAAGGACATCAAGGTCAACTTCGAGCAGATCCCCTCCGGCATCAACGGCGGGTACGCCAAGATCTCGGACGCCTCCAAGGCCGGCAACGCGCCCGACCTCTTCAACGTGGAGTACGCGGCCCTGCCGGACTTCGTCAGCCAGGGCGCCGTGCAGGACATCACCAAGCTGGTCTCCAATGACCTGAAAGCGAAGTACCTGCCGCAGGCCATGTGGCTGACGACCCTCGCCGAGTCCACCTGGGCGCTCCCCCTCGACGCCGCCCCGCAGGCCCTCTTCTACCGCAAGGACCTCTTCGCGAAGGCCGGCATCACCACGCCGCCGAAGACCTGGGACGAGTACCGGACCGCCGCGCAGAAGCTCAAGGCGACCAACCCCAAGACCCGGATCGGCACCTTCTTCCCCGACGACCCGAGCTCGTTCCAGGCGTTCTCCTGGCAGGCCGGCGCCGAGTGGTTCTACGCCAAGGGAGACTCCTGGAAGGTAAACATCGACAGTGCCGAGACGAGCCGCGTCAGCGACTACTGGCAGAAGCTGATCTCCGACGACCTGGTCCGTCTCCACCCGTCGTTCAGCCAGCAGTGGACCGCCTCGCTGCAGAAGGGCGAGACCGCCGCGTACCTCGGCGCCGCCTGGGGCGGCGGCGTGCTCAAGAGCAACCTGGCCACGACCCCCGACGCCTCCGGCAAGTGGGCCGTCGCCCCGATCCCGACCTGGGACGGCGTGCCCGCCAGCGGCATGCTCGGCGGCTCCACCTTCGCCGTCTCGAAGAACAGCAAGAAGGCGAAGGCCGCCGTCGAGTTCGCCACCTGGGCCACCACCACGCCCGAGGGCATCAAGGCGCGTATCGCCTCGGGCACCTCCTCGATGTTCCCGGCCGCTCCCAAGCTCGTGCCCGTCGCCAAGGCCGCCTTCAACACCGACTTCTACGGCGGCCAGGACATCTACAGCGTCTTCATCGACGCAGCCAAGTCGATCAAGACGACCTGGCAGTGGGGTCCGACCATGGGTGTCACCAACAACGAGCTGAAGAACGCCTTCGGCAAGCTGAGCCAGGGCGGCACCATCCAGGCGGGCGTCGACGCCGCCCAGGAGAGCACAGTCGCCGAGCTCAAGAACCGCGGACTCAAGGTAGCCAAGTGAACCACCGCACCACCGACTCCTCCCGCGCCGCCTCCGTCAGGCGGCCCGGGAGGTACGGCGCCCCTGCCATGCTGATCGCCCCGTTCCTCGCGGTCTTCACTGCGGCGATGCTCGTCCCGATCGGCTACGCCGTCTATATGAGCCTGTTCACCGAGCAGCGCTCGGGCCTCGGCTTCGGCGACGCCGAGTCCGTCTTCACCGGGCTCGGCAACTACACCCGAGCACTGACGGACCCGGCCTACCGAGACGGCTACCTGACGATCGGCCTGTACTGCCTGCTCTACATCCCGGTGATGATCGGCCTGTCGCTGTTCGTGGCGCTGCTGCTGGACTCGGTGTACGCACGGGCCAAGCGCTTCTTCCAGCTGGCGCTGTTCCTGCCGCACGCCGTGCCCGGCATCATCGCGGCCCTGATCTGGATGTACCTGTACACCCCCGGCATCAGCCCGGTCGTCGACACTCTCGGCAGCGCCGGCGCGGAGATCGACTTCCTCGGCCATCCGCTGCCGGCCGTGGTCAACATCGCGGTCTGGGAGTGGACGGGTTACAACATGATCATCTTCTTCGCCGCGCTGCAGGCCATCCCGCGCGAGGTCCACGAAGCCGCCATGGTGGACGGCGCAGGAGCCTTGCGCACCGCCTTCAGCATCAAGATCCCGCTGATCAAGGCATCCATCGCGATGGTCGCCCTGTTCACGATCATCGGCTCGCTCCAGCTGTTCACCGAACCGATGATCCTGCGCGGCGCGGCCCCGGGCGTCACCACCACCTGGACCCCCAATATGTACGCGTTCACCGCCGCCTTCGAGCACAACAACTACGGCCTGGCCGCTGCCGCCTCCGTCATGCTCGCGCTCGCTGCCGCCCTGCTCTCCTTCATCATCACCCGGGCCGGCCGCACCCGGTCCGAGCGCCGGACGGAGGCCGCCCGATGAGCGCGCACGCCAGGAAGTCCCGACACTGGTCCTTCTCCAAGGGCGCGGTCAACGCCGCCCTTGGGCTGGTCACCCTCTACACGCTGCTGCCTCTCGGCTGGCTGGTCACCGCCTCCGCCAAGAACACGCCGGACCTGGTCGGAGGCAACAGCCTTTCGCTGAGCAACTTCCACCTCGGCGACAACCTGAACAGCCTGGCCACAGCCGAGGGCGGCATCTACTTCCGCTGGTTCCTCAACTCCCTGCTCTACGCCGGGGGTGGCGCCCTGCTCTGCGCGTTCATCTGCGTCTGCGCGGGCTACGCCTTCGAGGTCTACCGGTTCCCGGGGAAGGAGAAGCTGTTCGGCCTGGTGCTGGTCGGCGTACTGGTTCCCACCACGGCGCTGGCGCTGCCGATGTACCTGCTCGCCTCCGACGTCGGCCTCGTCAACACCTTCTGGGCCGTCTTCATCCCCAGCCTGGTCTTCCCCTTCGGGGTGTACCTCTCCCGGATCTTCGTCGCGGGCTACGTGCCCGGCGAGGTCCTGGAGGCCGCCAGGATGGACGGTGCCGGGGAGCTGCGCACCTTCTGGTCGATCGGTCTGCGGATGGTGATGCCGGGCTTCGTCACGGTGTTCCTGTTCCAGTTCACCGCCATCTGGAACAACTTCTTCCTGCCGCTGGTGATGCTCTCCGACGACCGGCTCTTCCCGGTCAGCCTCGGCCTCTACAGCTGGAACGCGCAGACCCGCAGCTTCCCCGAGTTCTATCCGCTTGTGGTCACCGGTTCCCTGGTCGCCGTGATCCCGCTCATCGTCGCCTTCGTCGCCCTGCAGCGGCACTGGAAGGCCGGCCTGACCGCAGGCAGCGTCAAGTGACCGCCCCGACCACGAGCCTCGCCAACCCGACGGAGTACCGAGTGCCCCAGACCGCAGCCGACTCTGATCTCTACCGGCACCGGCCGCGAGCCCTCCTGGCCATGCACCCGCAGCTCGCCCCCCAGCTCATCGACGCGGCCACCATGGCCCGGCTGAGCCAGCTCGCCGACCTCGACCCCACGCTCGTGCTCGACGACTTCACCACTCCCGAAGCCCTCGCCGCACTCGCCGATACCGAAGTACTCGTCACCAGCTGGGGCTGCCCGCCCCTCGACGATGCGGTCCTGGCGGCCGCGCCCCAGTTGCGTGCAGTCATCCACGCCGCCGGCTCGGTAAAACACCACGTCACCGACGCCTGCTGGGAACGTGGCATCCAGGTCACCTCCGCTGCCTGGGCCAACGCCCTGCCGGTCGCCGAGTACACCGTCGCCGCCATCCTGTTCTCCAACAAGCAGGTGCTGCAGCTGGCCGCCGACTACCGCAAGCACCGCGCCCCGTACGACTGGCAAGCCGCCTACGGTCACGTCGGTAACTACCGCCGCACCGTGGGGATCGTCGGCGCCTCCCGGATCGGCCGTCGCGTGCTCGATCTGCTCCGGCCGTTCGACCTGCAGCTGCTGCTGCACGACCCCTTTGTGGGCCCCGACGAAGCCGACGCACTCGGCGCCCGTGCGGTCGCACTGGACGAACTGTGTGCGCTCAGCGACGTGGTGAGCATCCACGCTCCGGAGGTGCCGTCCACCCGGCACATGATCGACAGCCGCCGGCTCGCCCTCATGCCCGACGGGGCCACTCTCATCAACACCTCGCGCGGCTCGCTGATCGACCAGGAAGCAATGGTCGACGAGCTGGTCACCGGGCGTCTCAACGCCGTGCTCGACGTCACCTCGCCTGAGGTTCTACCCGCGGACTCTCCGCTCTACAACCTGCCCAACGTCCTGCTCACGCCGCACATCGCCGGCTCCGTCGGAGGCGAACTGCACCGCATGGCCGCGGCCGCGGCCGACGAACTCGCCCGCTACACCGCAAGGCTGCCCTTCGCCCACCCGGTGAGGGCGCAGGACATCCACCGCACGGCGTGAACGTCGCCTGCCTGCTTCACCAAGGAGTACCCCACTCATGTCCCGCAAAGTGATCGGCATCGTGATGAACGGTGTCACCGGCCGGATGGGTTACCGCCAGCACCTGGTCCGCTCGATCCTGGCCATCCGCGAGCAGGGCGGCCTCGCCCTCGGCGACGGCGTGGTGCTGTGGCCGGAGCCGATCCTGGTCGGCCGCAGTGCCGACAAGCTGAAGGCGCTCGCCGAGCGCCATGGCCTGGAGCACTGGACCACCTCGCTGGACGACGCGCTCGCCCACCCGCTGGCAGAGATCTACTTCGACGCCCAGCTGACACAGGTCCGTGAGCCGGCGATCCGCAAGGCGATCGCCGCCGGCAAGCACATCTACACAGAGAAGCCCACCGCCGAATCCCTCGACGCCGCACTGGAGCTGGCCCGCCTCGCCCGTGAGGCAGGGGTATGCAACGGCGCCGTGCAGGACAAGCTGTTCCTGCCCGGTCTGCTCAAGCTCAAGCGGCTGGTGGACAGCGGCTTCTTCGGCCGGATCCTGTCTGTTCGCGGCGAGTTCGGCTACTGGGTGTTCGAGGGCGACTGGCAGGAGGCCCAGCGCCCGTCCTGGAACTACCGGGCCGAGGACGGCGGCGGCATGATCCTGGACATGTTCCCGCACTGGCGGTACGTGCTGGACAACGTCATCGCCCCGGTCCGCTCGGTGTACGCGCACACCGCCACCCACATCCCCGAACGCGTGGACGAGCAGGGCAAGCCCTACGCCGCGACCGCCGACGACGCCGCGTACGGCATCTTCGAGCTGGCGGGTGGGATCACCGCGCAGATCAACTCCTCCTGGGCGGTGCGGGTGGACCGCGACGAACTGGTGGAGTTCCAGGTCGACGGCACCGAGGGCAGCGCGGTGGCGGGCCTGCGCAACTGCCGTGTCCAGCACCGGGCTTCGACGCCCAAGCCGGTCTGGAACCCTGACATTCCGGTCACCGAGTCGTTCCGTGATCAGTGGTACCAGGTTCCGGACAACGCCGAGTTCGACAACGGTTTCAAGGTGCAGTGGGAGCTGTTCCTGAAGCACGTCGTCACCGGCGCGCCGTACCAATGGGACCTGCTCGAGGGGGCCAAGGGCGTCCAGCTCGCCGAACTCGGACTGCGCTCCGCCCGCGAGGGCCGCCGCCTCGACGTCCCCGAGCTGGAGATCTGATGCCCGAGCTCAAGCTGCCCGGCATCGGCACGTACCGGATGCGCGCCCCCGAACCGCTGGACCTGCCCGGGACGGATTCCAGACACCGGACTGCGTCCTCCTCCCGCACCGCGTTCGCCGCCGCGCATGTGGTCGCCGATCCGCTCGGGCACAATGCCCCCGGCGCCCCCGCCGCCGTGGACTGGGAGGCCACCCTCGCTTTCCGTCACCACCTCTGGCGACTCGGCTTCGGCATCGCCGACGCCATGGACACCGCGCAGCGCGGCATGGGCCTCGACTGGGCCGCGACCAAGGAACTGATCACCCGCTCGGGAGCGGAGGCCCGCGCCGTGGGCGGCAGCCTCGCCTGCGGCGTCGGTACCGACCAACTCTCCTCGAATGAAGCCTCTTTGGCGGAGATCCAGGCCTCCTACGAGGAGCAGCTCGAGGTGGTCGAGCAGGCCGGCGCCCAGCCGATCCTGATGGCCAGCCGGGCACTCGCCTCCGAGGCGGACGGCCCGGACGACTACCTGCACCTCTACGGCAGTCTGATCGGCCAGTCGCGGCAACCCGTCATCCTCCACTGGCTCGGCGAGATGTTCGACCCGGCACTGAAGGGCTACTGGGGATCCGCCGACCTCGACCGTGCCTCCGAGACGGTCCTTGAGCTCATCAAGGAGCATGCCGACCGGATCGACGGCATCAAGGTGTCCCTGCTCGATGCCGATCGCGAGATCGCCCTGCGCCGCGCCCTGCCCGAGGGAGTCCGTCTCTACACCGGAGACGACTTCAACTACCCCGAACTCATCCGCGGTGACGAACTCGGACACAGTCACGCCCTGCTGGGCATCTTCGACCCGATCGCCGCCACGGCGGCCGCCGCCCTGCGCGCCCTGGACGCCGGAGACCTGGAGCGGTACGACGACCTGCTGGCCCCGACCCTGCCGCTTGCCCGGCACCTGTTCGCCGCGCCGACCTTCCACTACAAGACCGGCATCGTGTTCCTGGCCTGGTTGTCCGGCCACCAGGACCACTTCACCATGGTCGCCGGCGCGCACAGCGGACGCTCCCTCCCTCACCTGGTGGAGTTGTTCCGTCTCGCCGACGCAGCCGGAATCCTGCCCGACCCGGATCTCGCCGCCCACCGGATGCGCGCGTTCCTCGCCCTGGCGGGGGTAGAGGCCTGATGCGGCTGTCGCTGAACCAGATCACCACCAAGGGCTGGAGCCTGCCCGAGGCAGTCCAGGGCTGTGTGGACGCCGACATCCCGGCGATCGGCCTGTGGCGGGACAAGGTCGCCGAGGTCGGTGTCGCCGAGGCGGCGAAACGGGTCCGCGACGCGGGCCTGGCGGTCAGCTCCCTGTGCCGGGGCGGCTTCCTCACGGCCAGCGGTCCCGATGGCCGCCAATGCGCCCTCGCCGAGAACTTCAGCGCACTGGAGGAGGCCGCCGAGCTCGGCACCGACACCCTGGTCATGGTCGTCGGCGGCCTGCCCGAGGGCAGCCGCGACCTCGTCGCCGCCCGAGAACGCGTGGCGGACCTGCTCGGCGAACTCGCCCCGCATGCCGGCGACTTCGGTGTACGTCTGGCGATCGAGCCGCTGCACCCCATGTTCTGCGCCGACCGCGCCGTGGTCTCCACTCTCGGCCAGGCCCTCGACCTCGCCGAGCGGTTCCCGGCCGAGCAGGTCGGTGTGGTCGTCGACAGCTACCACGTCTGGTGGGACCCGGACCTGGCCGCCCAGATCGCGCGGGCCGGCGCGGGCGGTCGGATCGCCTCGTACCAGGTCTGCGACTGGACCCTGCCCCTGCCCGCCGACGCCCTGCTCGGCCGCGGCCACGTCGGCGACGGACACATCGACTTCCGCGCCATGACCGACCAGGTCACCGCCGCCGGCTACACGGGCTGGATCGAGGTCGAGATCTTCAACGAGACGATCTGGAACTCCCCCGGCGAGCAGACCTTGCGGACCATGATCGAGCGCCATCGCGCGCACGTGGAAGCGCCGTGAAAGTCGTCTTCGCTCCGGACTCCTTCAAGGGGACCGTCACAGCCGCGGACGCGGCGCGAGCGCTGGCCGACGGCTGGCACTCCATCAGGCCGGACGATCATCTGACGATCCGTCCGATGGCCGACGGCGGCGAAGGCACCCTCGCCGCCGTCGCGGCCGCCCATCCAGTGACCTCCCTGCTCCGGGTGGGCGGCTGCACCGGCCCCGACGGCCGAACCGTCGACGGAGAGTACGCCCTCCTGCCGGACGGCACCGCCGTGGTCGAGCTCGCCACCGCCAGCGGTCTACCGCTGATGGGCCCACGCCTCGCCCCGCTCACCGCCACCACCCGCGGCACCGGCGAGATCATCGCCGCCGCCCTCGACCACGGCGCGACCCGCCTGCTGCTGGGACTCGGCGGCTCCGCTTCCACCGACGGCGGCACCGGGCTGCTCCACGTCCTCGGCCTGCGCCTCTTCGACGTCGCCGGCGCTCCCCTGCCCGACGGCGGCGGCGCGCTCGCCCGCGCCCACCGCATCGAGTGCGGCGGTCTGCGGCCCGCCCCGCCCGGCGGGGTGCAGCTGCTCACCGACGTCACCAACCCTCTCCTCGGGCCCGACGGCGCGGCGGCCGTGTACGGCCCTCAGAAGGGTGCCGGCCCCGAGGAGACCGCCCGGCTCGAGGCGGGCCTCACCCGTCTCAGCGAGCTGCTCGGCGGCGCACCGGAACGGGCCGGCGCCGGCGCAGCCGGCGGCACGGCCTACGGACTCGCGGCTACGTGGGGCGCGGCCATCACCCCCGGGGCGGCCGCCGTTGCCGATCTCCTCCGCCTCGACGAGGCCATCGCCTCGGCCGACCTGGTGGTCACCGGCGAGGGTCGGTTCGTGCCACCAGCCTGCGCGGAAAGGCCGTCGGCGAGGTCCTCGCCCGCGCCGCCCGCGCGGGTGTCCCCTCGCAGGTGGTGGCAGGCGAGTCCGCCGACCCGTCCGCGCTCACCCTCACCGCCCTCGCAGGCTCGGCCGACACCGCCCGTACGCAGGCCGCCTACTGGATCCGGCAGGCAGGCTCCCGTCTGGCCTGCGCGGCGGGGAAGCATGCTGCCGAAGACCTGGGGTAGGCGCGCCGGGCCACAGTCCGACTGAATTCTTCCGATCCGCGTGTGCCGCGGGGCGCCGCCGCCTCCGCGGTGCCCGCGGATCGGTCCGCACGTGCCCCTCCAGGCGACGGCCGGCTCCCTCGCAACCGCCGAGAGGCCGTGAGCGCAGCCATGGCCGACCCAGGTGGTCCGCCGGATGGCGTTGACCCCTGAGATGCGACCGGCGGGTTGGGGGCCGGCGCGTAGGTCTGCCCCGCCTTCGACGGGCCGGCCCGTACCATGCGGCCTCGATGTCCGCCGCGACTCTGGTGGGCATCGAGGCCGTCGGCATCGGCGGGGTGGCCCGCCTTCGCACTCCCGTCCACACCCGTCACACCCGCCGGCCGCTGCGAGGCGTTCCGGCGCTCAACGAGAACTGCGGGTGAGCCACGTCGAGGTACCGCCGCATGAGGCCCGGACCACCAGTTCAGGACGAAGCTGCACCTGATGAACCGGGCCGGCACCGTCGTCGGCCAGTCGCTGAAGCAGGATCTCGGCCGCGAGCCGCCCCAGGCGGTACTTCGGCGGGGAGACCGCAGTCAGCGGCACGTCGGCGACATCGGCGAACTCGTTGTCGTAACTCACCAGGGCGAGATCATCGGGCACGCGCAGCCCGAAGCGCCGGGCCGCCCCCAGCAGCAGTGAGGCCTCCCGGTCACCGAAGCACAGGGCCGCGGTCGCTCCTTGCGCGGCCAGCGTCCCGACCGCCCAGTCCGCCCGGCCGAGGTCCCATTCGTCCGTGAGCGCCCCGACCCGTACGGCGTCTCTCAGGCCGAGGTCCACGACCGCCCGCTCGTATCCGGCGGTGATCGGCGCGGCCGGCGGTCCGTCGCTGCGCAACACCAGCGCGATCCGCCGGTGCCCGAGGTCGTGCAGGTGCTGCACGGCGAGGTAGGCGCCGCTCTCGTGGTCCGTACAGACGTGTTCAGTGCTGTCCAGCGGGCCGGCGGCGGCGATCCGCCGTTCCATCAGCACCACCGGAACCGGCAGAGCCTGGAGTTCGGCCATCCGGGACAGCGGGTCGTCGAGCTCGTGGAGTATGGGGACCAGCAGCAGCCCGTGCACGCCGCCGTCGACCAGCCGGTCGATCGCCTCACGCTCGATCGACCCGTCGTAGTGGGAACAGGCGAGCGCCATGCGCGCGCCGGCCACGGCCAGGGCCACCTCTACGCCCTGGAGCACCCGCGGATAGTAGAGCATGGTAGTGGGCACCAGCACCCCCACAGCCTGGCCAGGGGGCCGGGCGGTCGTGGGACGGACAGTCGCGAAGGTTCCCGCGCCCTGCCGCCGCTCCACCAACTGCTGCCCCACCAGGACCTCGTAGGCGCGCCGGACGGTGGTCACCGACAGACCCGTCTCGACAGCTAGCGCGTGCTCTGTGGGCAGCTTGGAGCCTTGCGGCCAGGTACCGTCGAGGAGCCTGCGCCGCAGCTCGGCAGCCAGACGCCGGAACTTCAGCTCGCGTGCCGTCTGAGGCCGCAACTGCGTCATGTCCGTCATGCGCTCTCCTGTACGCCGGCGACGCTGCTCCGCATCCGAGGGAACGTATCGTCCGGGGTGGTCCGGCTGGCAGCCGTCTGCCGACCGTGAGGTTCTTGCGACGACGATCCCGCAAGGCCTGTCGTAGGGGCGTGCGGGATGCGCCCTGCAGGAATCGGCGAGCGGACGGCAGTCGAGCGGACGGTGTGGGGCGTCCCAGGGGCGCACCCAAGCAGCTCGTGGAAGCGGGGAATGGATTCCAGCGTGCAGGGGCGGCAACAGGTCGCCCCTTCCCGGCGCCAGACGCCGGACGAGGGCGTAGACCCCGTGCCAGGCGGGAGATCGGCCGGCACAGCACGCCACTTGACGGGTGTCGCACCGCGTCCGGCATCTGCGTCGAGGTGACGGGGTGCCCAGGCGGGCCAACCCGGCAACAGCCCCCGAGCTGTGCGCGGCGGCCACCGGGTTGTTGTGATCACCGGCAGTTCGACGTTGCCAGTTTCGTTGGTGATCTTGAACCGTGAAGTCGCCCCATGGCGATGGGAGCAGGCCCCCGCGGTTTCCGTACCCTGGGGCACAGACGTTCGCGAGGACCTGCTCCCACGTCGGCCGGTCAGCTCGCCTTGATCGCGAAGATGCGTGCGTTCGGCGCGCTCGGCAGCGTGATCGACGACAGGGTCTTTCCGGACGTGATCGGCACCGACCTCGTGTAGAGGCAGTATCCCGTGCCGGCGTCCGCCGGGCCGCTGGTGCTGTTGCGCCCGAACACCTTGAACGCGATCGTCGCGGGGTAGGTCGGCGCGCTCGCGCAGCTCCAGCTGGGGAAGCCCCATGTCGATGTGCTGGAGGTGCCGTCGGTGTAGTTCAGGCGGATCGTCCCACCGGATTCGCCGATGCCGGAGGCGCCGAGGAAGTTCACCTTCGATCCGGCGTAGTTGTAGTCGATCGTCTGACCGACCGGCTTGACGGAGTCGAACTGGCCGGAGGTGGTGTTCGGCCAGGTGTAGCCGACGCCGCCGATCGTGACGGTCTGCCCGGCCCTGACGCTGAGCGCCGTTCCGTCGGGCAGCTGGGCGTTGTTGGCCAGCCGGTCCGACGACAGGGTGTTACCGCCGGCGTCCCAGGTTCCCGCGGCCGGCGCGTCGCCGTCGGTGATCGCGGTGGCGTTGCGGGCGCTCGAGCCGTTGAGCCCGAAGTTCCAGCCGCTGTACGCAGCGGTGTTGGCGGCCTTCAGGCGGTACATGACCGCTGTGCCCGCCGGTACGGTGACGCTGAAGTTGCCGTTCGCATCGATGGACGTGATGTTGGGTCCGACGACCGGCGTGAGCGTGAACGCCTTCGCGGCCGTTCCGACGACCGACCCGCTCGTTGTCGCGGTGACCGGCTGGGTGGCCGAGCGGTTCATGATCGCGACCGCGTAGTCACCGTTGCTCAGCGGCTTGGCGAACACGTCGTACCCGGTACCCCGGGCGACCCGCTTCGCTGTCACAGCCAGTGCGTCCTGCCCCACCGCGATGATGCCGGGCTTGTTCATGAGGGCGGCCTGGGTGGAGGAGATGGCGCCGCTGTAGTTGGAGTTGCGGATCATCGCGACCATGTGGGTGTTCTGCATCGCCCACATCACGTAGCCACCGAGCTTGTTGTCGGCCGTGAGGGCCGTGTCGTCGAAGTACAGGCGGTCGGCGTCGAGGAAGTGGCCCTGCTTCCCGAACGGGCGCAGCCCTTCGATCATGTCGACGAGCGTGTTGGTGAGTCCCCAGCTCGTTCCGGCGACGTCGCCGCCGACGCGGTAGGCGTGTCCGGCAGGCACGATGCTGTTCATCATGCGCTGGAACAGCGGTGTGGCGTAGCCGTCGTTTTCCCAGTTCGCGTACGCCGGCGCGGAGATGTTCATCACCATCGACCTGCGCTTGCCGGGATCGGCGTCGTTCTTGATCGCGTTGATCGCGGTCGCAGCCCGGCGCGACGACTCGATGGCGCTGTTGATCTCGAGGTCGGTGTCGAGGATGGTGTAGCCGTACTTGTTGGTCGTGTTCGGTTCGCCGCAGTAGTCGACCTTGACGTAGTCGGCGCCGACGCTCGCGAAGAACCGGAAGTCCTTCTCGAAGTGGTCGAAGCTTCCGGGTGAGGCAATGCTGCGACCCCCGGGGTCGCACATGTACTTGCCGCCGCTGGTGTAGACGCCGAAGAAGAGTCCCTTGCTGTGCAGGTAGTCGCCGACGTCCTTGAGGCCGTTGGGGTACTTCGTCGGTGACGGGATGAGGTTGCCGGTGGTCTTGTCGCGTCCGTTAGTACAGTTCGGCACGACCGTGGCGTTGGCGTCCCAGTCGGTGCAGTCGGCCCGCACGGCCCAGGTGTCGTCGAACGAGACCGTGTTCCAGCCCTGAGCGGCGAGACCGGTGGCGACGGCGTCATCGGCCGTCTTCTTCATACTGGCGGCCGTCGTCCTGGTCCAGGACTCCGAGCGCAGGATCATCCGCGGCGTCTTGGCGTAGGAATGATCGACGTTGACCGTGTCGCTCGGGACGGTTCGCGACAGTGCGGCCGCTGGTTGCCCGGTAGTCGTTGTGACGGCGGTGAAAGTTGCCGCCGAAGCAAGAAGGGCGACGGCCCCCCGGCGGACTCGGACTTGGAGGAAAGATCTGACCTGCTGTGTGGGTATGCCGCCGGCTGCGGCCGTGATCATCGCCGCACTCGAGGCGACACGCTTGGAGGGGTCCATTGCGGAACTCCTTGATGTTTCCAGGATGGTTGAGGACGGGAACAAGACCGCCCCGCAGCCCTGAGGAGGGCGCGTCCCGTCGCACGATGCCGACCGAACCAGCAATCAGGCTGTGCTGGCTGAGCGGGCCCAGGCATCGGTGTCCGGCGACTTTGGTGGGCGATATCTTGCGACCACATAAGATCAGAGTCAAGGCTTCTGTAGCGAATGACCTGTTCGGCGATCGTCTGATCACTTGGTCAGGCTGTGAGCCACTGCTGGCCGGGCGGCCATCAAGGGGAGTGCAAGACAATCCCCGGCCACCGCCAGTCTTCGGTTTTGTCGCATGGGTAGCAGCTCCAGTGCTGTGGTCGGTGGTGATGGCCGCCCATGCTGGCGAGCGCGGAGAACAGGAATCAACAAGAACTCACCCAGGGGTTCGCCCTGCAGTCGACCGACGGCAACCACCATGGTGGTGTCGCTCGGGGCTTCGCATGATCGGATGTGAGGCACTGTGGACCGGCTGTCCAACAAGGACATCGCGGCGAGGCTGGTCATCTCGCGGCAAACCGCCGGGCCGCAAAGGTTTTCAGGTTGTCGCCGCGTAGTGACGGTTCATGATCTTCTGGAGGCTTCTGCCGCAACCGCCCCAGGGAGCCTCCAGTTACGGCCGCAAGGTGGGCAACGCCTTTGGCGGGCCTCCTCCAAAGGAGGCATGGGTACACGCTTCGTCGTCCTGAATCGGGTGAGCCGACACGTACCTAGGGTCCGCTGCTCCGGGCAGTGCGGACACGCCTGGATCAACTCCCTGTCACGTGAGGATCGACCTGATGCGCCTGCGCGTCATCGTCTCCGCCGCCGCCTGTTCCCTGATGCTGAGTTCCCAGTCCGAGCCCGACCGCGAGCACGAAGTCGCCCACGCGGTCGGCCGCGGGGATCGCCACCGTCGCGGACGCGGCGCAGGCGCTGGCCGACGCTGGCGATGCGCTGGACAGGCCGGCCCGGACGACCGGGAGTACGCCATCCGGCCGGGCCGGCACAGCCTCAGCCGAGCGCCCCCCGCCCCCGGCATCAGTACTGAGGGCGGAAGATACGTATTTTCCACGTGGTCCTCGCCCCCCGTCATCGCCGAGCGTTGAAGCCGACCCGACCCAACTCGCACGACGCGAGGGAGGACCAGCCATGAACGTCAGCCGGATCACCGCCTCGACACCCGACCCCCATCGGCCTGCCATCCGCAGTGGCCGAGCTCCGCACGGTGACGCGAAGCCGAGTGCGCCCAGGCACGACACCGCTCTGTGCACGATGGCGGTGACGCCCGCCGCGGCCCCGGCGATGCGGCACTTCGCCGCCGACAGCGCCAGGCGCTGGTCCGTTCATGCGGATGGAGTCGACGCGCTGTCACTGGTGGTTACGGAGCTGGTCACCAACGCCGTGCTGCACAGCGGGAGCTCCGACGTCACCATGTTGCTCACCCACCGTGACACGGAGCTGGTCGTCGAGGTCCGGGACACCGGCCGGTGGCTGCCCCGCCCCTCTCGGTACCGGGTGGCCGCGGACCCGGGGGCGACCTGCGGACGGGGCTTGGAACTGGTGAGGCACGTCACCAGCTGGTGGATGGCCTTTCTCTCGTCGGCCGGAACACGGGTCGTGGCCTGCGTGCCGGTTGCCGAGGCCCTGACATGAACGTGGGGCCCGGGCTCTCGGTTCATGCCGAAGGTGATCGCCACCGAGCCGTGGCAGCCAGACCCGGCCGGGCATCTGAGGAGAAGGACATGGACTTCGTCGGGGCCGGCCGCCGGTCGCCGCTACCGGTCGCCGCCTACACGTGGTCGTCCCCGGCCGACGGGACACTCGTGGAGACCTACCGCCGCAAGCTTCGGGAGCTTGCCGTCCGGCTGCGACTGCCTGCCCCCTCGTTCTTCGAGGACAGCGGCCGCCGCGGGGATGACGAGCGTCCCGCCCTGGCCTGCCTGCTCGACCTCGTGGCCACGGGCATCTTCCAAGTCATCCTGATCCCGGGGCCGTTCGTGTTCGGGTCCCGCGCCGCGGACATCGATGCCGTCGTCAGCCACGTCACCGCGAGCGGCTGTCGGATCATGGAGCTTCCTCTGTCGGAAGAGTGATCCCGGCGGAGTCGGCACCGAACAGCGCCGCGGCCCCTCGTCCCCCCTGCACGGGGGACGAGGGTCGTCGTCGTTGCGGGCAGGATCTGTGACGAGCCCACCGCCCGTCGGGTCTGTCCCGGTAGGCGGGAGACGAGACCTGCTCCGCCAGGATGGGCGGTGCTCCGGTGGGGACCTCGTGGGCCCGGCCGCCGCGGTCGGCCAGGTGGCCGCCGAGTAGCCGGACCGGCGCGCCGACGCCGTTGTTGATGCCGTCCAACAGGCCGAAGCCCAGCGGGGGCAGGCAGGGATGTGCCCGCGGCCGGCCGGGCCGGGCACTGCGGCTGTCGGGCGATGTACATCGTGCCCGCCTTCGGGTCTGGGAGAGATGGAGGGGGCGGTGGCGCAGCCCGGGGAGGCGCCGCCCCAGGGACCCACCGATCAGGCCGGAAGGCGGCAGGCCGTGCATGTCCTCGATGGCGCGGAGCGGTCCGGGCTGTCGGACAGGCAGTCCGGGTGGACCCGCTCCGGTCAGGGAAGGGTCGGGTCCACCCGGACGTTCGGGGGCGGTCAGCAGCTGGACCGGTAGAAGTACTTGCTGACCTCGGGGTCGTCCATGTTGTCCTTGGTGATGGCGACCATGGGGGTGCCGATCTGCTTCGCCGCGGGCCTTCCGTTGAAGGTTGCCGAGAGTTGGTCGACCGCCTTGGCGCCGATGGCTGCCGGGTCCTGGGCGACCAGGACCTGGAGGGTGCCTGCCTTGAGCGCGGCGACCTCTTCGGGCTCGGCGTCGAAGGCGGCGACCTTCACGGCACCCTGCTTGCCGGCCTGCTTGAGACCCGCGGCGATGCCCTTGCCTGTATTGGTGTTGATGGCGAAGGCGCCGCCGAGGTCGGGGTGGGCGGCCAGGGTGGACTGGATCTGCGAGGCGGCGGTGGCCGGCTCGTCGTTGTCGTAGAGGGTGGGCAGCACGGTGATGTCGGGGTAGTTGGCCATCTCCTCGGTGAAGCCCTTGATCCGCGCGTCGGTGGTGGAGATGCCGGGCTTCACGCTGATCACGATGGCCGTGCCCTTCTCCCCCATCTGCTTGGCGAGCGCCTTGGCCGCGGTCCTGCCGCCCTCCTCGTTGTCGGAGGAGATGCGGGAGATGCCGATCGAGGGGTCGGTGACGGAGGTGTCCACCAGGGCGATCTTGGTGCCGGACGCCTGGATCTGCTTCAGGGAGGGGGTGAGGGCGTCGGTGTCGACGGGTGAGATCATCAGGCCGTCGGGCCGGGAGGCCGCGACCGAGTCGATCAGCGGACGCTGCACCGAGACGTCCCACTGGGCCGAGCCCTCGACGGTGAGGTCCAGCCCCTTGGCCTTGGCCGCGGCCTGGGCCGCACAGGCCATCGTGATGTAGAACGGGTCGCTCTTCATGCCGGTGATGAGCGTGACCTTCTTGCTGCCGGCCCCAGCGGCGGCCGAGTCCCCACCGGATCCGGAGGACGTGCAGGCGGCGGTGGTGGCCAGGGCCAGCCCGGCGCCGACGGCTACGAGCAGAGTGCGCTTGCTGCGAATGCTGGACATGATCGTGCTTCTCCTTGGTCGTGCGCCCGGGGCGCCGTGGGGGGATCCCGACCTGACTGCACGGCTGATGGCCTGGGGGGTCGGTCGTTTCTGCGCCCCGCGCGGCCCGGGGGGCGGCGCAGCGGCTGTGCGTGGTTACCTGCGTTCGCGGGACGTGCGGCGTGTGTGGTCTATGTAGACCGCGGCCACGAGGACCACGCCGACGGCCACGTCCTGCCAGTACTGCTGGACGCCGATGACGATCAGTCCGGTGGTGAGGACGGCAGGGATGAAGACGCCGATCACGGTGCCGAGGACCGAGCCGCGGCCGCCGAAGAGGCTGGTGCCGCCGAGGACCACCGCGGTGATCACCTTGAGGTTGTCGGTGGAGTGGCCGGCGATGGAGGTGGTGCCGTAGGAGGCGAGCCACATCACTGCACCCAGGCCGGCCAACAGGCCCATGAGGGCGTACACCTTCACCAGGTGCCGGCCCACGCGGACGCCCGCCCGCTGGGCTGCGGCCGGGTTCGAGCCGATCGCCAGGGTGTAGTTGCCGAAGCGGGTTCGGCCCAGTACCAGGCCGAAGATCAGGGTGACGGCGGCGGCGAGTACCACCAGCCACGGTATGCCGAGGAGCCTCCCGTAGCCGAGGGTGTTCTGGAGGTTGGCGGAGGCGGCGCCGGCCGGATCCTGCCCTCCGGTGGCGAGTTCGGCCAGGCCGAGCGCGGCCCCCAGACCGCCGAGGGTGACGATGAGCGGCGGGACCTTGCCGCTGGAGATCAGCGCGCCTTGCAGTGCCCCCCAGGCCGTGCCGATCGCGAGCGCGATCAGGACGCAGATCCCCACGGTCGTCCAGCCCGAGGCCGGACCGCCGTGGTGGATGTTGTACAAGCCCGACCCCACCGCGGCCAGCACCACGACGGACCCGATCGACAGGTCGATGCCCGCGGTGATGATCACGTATGTCATGCCGACGCCGAGCACCAGATAGATGGCCGCGTTGACGCCGATCTGCGTGAAGTTGTAGGCGGTGAAGAACTTGCCCGGCGCCGCGGCGGTGAAGAACGCCACCAGGGCCACGAGGATCAGGAACGTCCACAGTTCGTTGACCGCGGCCATCCGCCGCAGCCACGACGGCAGACCACCACGGTGGGCCCGCTCCGAGACCTCGGTCGCCTCCTGGGTGTCCTGGCTGACGACGGTCATCGTGCTACCTCCGCATTCCATGCACGGGTGGAACCGGTGGCCGCGAACGTCTCCAGGCCGCGGTCCAGCGAGCCGGTCATGGCGCCGACCAGTTCCTCGATGGTGGTGTAGGCCGCGTGGAACGACGCGACCCGCCGACCCAGCCGCAGCACCTCGATGCGGTCGGACACCGAAAGCACTTCCGGCATGTTGTGGCTGATCAGCACCACGCAGATGCCGCGGTCCGCGACCCGCCTGATGGTCTCCAGGACCCTGGCCCGCTGCACCACTCCCAGCGCGGCCGTCGGCTCGTCCATGAAGATCACGTTGTTGGCGAAGGCCACTGCGCGCGCCACCGCGACCGACTGGCGCTGCCCACCGGACAGCGTCGCGACGGGCGCGGTGATGTCCTTCAACGTGACGCCGAGCTCGGCGAAAGCACCGGCCGCGGCACGCCGCATCGCGGGCCGGTCGAGCACGCCCAGCCGACCCAGCACTCCACGGCGAAGGATCTCCCGGCCGAGGTAGAGGTTGGCGGCCGCGTCCAGGTCCGGTGCCATGGAGAGGTCCTGGTAGACGGTCTCCACGCCGTGGCGCTGCGCGTCGGCCGGGCCGGTGAACCGTACCCGCCTGCCGGCCAGCCTGACCTCGCCGGCGTCGGGAGTGATCACTCCCGACAGGACGTTGACCAGAGTGGACTTGCCGGCGCCGTTGTCGCCGATCAGAGCGACCACCTCACCGGCGTACGCCGTGAAGTCGGCGCCCTGCAACGCCTGCACGTGGCCGAACTGCTTGACCACGCCCCGCGCTTCCAGAAGCGGTTCCCGTACAGAGGCCATATGTCGCGCCTTTTCATTGGTATCGTTACCAGCACGGCGATTCTGAAGCGGTCCGGAAGCCACTGTCAAGAGGAATCGGAGCGGAGCCTCCCGCATTGACCATCGCCCTGCGCTGAAGCAGAGTTGGCGCACCAGGGCAGATGGGTCGGCAATCTCGCCAGGTCCCCGGCACTGGAATGGTAACGTTCCCATCAAAATGACGCTGGTAACGTTATCGCGAATGTGACAGGAGCGAAGGGGGAGGTAGCAGCATGGCCGGCCGGCCCACGATGAAGGACGTCGCCGCCGAGGCGGGCGTCGGCGTGATGACAGTCTCCCGGGTCGTCAACGGCGACCCAGGGGTCGCACCCGCGACCGCCGCACGCGTGGAGGCGGCCATCCGCAAGCTCGACTACCACCGCGACGACGTGGCGCGCCAGTTGCGCCGCACCGACCAGCTCAGCCAGACCATCGGCCTGATGGTCGACCACGTCGGCGACCCCTTCATGGCGGCCATCGCCTCGGCCGCCGAGGACGTGGCCCGCCAGCGCGGCAGCGTGGTCCTGATCGGATCCAGCCGGGACGACCTCCGGCGCGAACGCGAGGTGATCGCGGCGTTCACCGCACGCCGCGTCGACGGCCTGATCCTCACACCGGTCGCCGGCAGCCACCGGTTCCTCCGCTCCGCCGTCGAGCAGGGCACCAAGGTCGTCTGCGTGGACCGTGCCGCCCCCGGGCTGGAGACGGACGCCGTGGTCGTCGACAACTTCGACGCCGTGCAGAACGCCGTGCAGCAGCTCATCGCCCGCGGCCACCGGCGGATCGGATACCTCGGCGACCGACAGGAGATCTGGACGGTCGGCGAGCGCTATCGGGGCTACGTCTCAGCACTGGAGGCCGCCGCCATCGCCCCCGACCCGGCCCTCGTCCGGCACGGGCTCCGCTCCGGCCCCGACGCCGCAGTCGCCGTCACCGAGATCCTCGCCGCCCCTGAACCCCCCACCGCCGTCCTGGCCGGCAACGCCGTGGCCGCCATCGGCGCCCTGGCGGAGCTGCCTCAGCACATCGCGTTCATCAGCTTCGACGACTTCACCCTCGCCGCGCGGATGACCCCACCGGTCAGCGTCATCGCCCAAGACCCGGTGGCGATCGGCACGACGGCAGCCCACCTGCTCTTCGCCCGCATCCACGGGGACACCTCACCGCCCCGCACGATCGTCATGCCCACCACTCTGATCCCTCGCGGCTCCGGCGAGGTCTCCGGGCCTTATGCACAAGGAGGCTGACCATGGCCCCTGTCGACCAGTACCTCGCCGTCGACATCGGCGGCACCAAGCTCGCGGCCGCGGTCGTCACCGGCACAGGTCGGGTGGTCCACCAACGGGAAGTCCCCACCCCCTCGGCCAAGCCCGGGCAGAAGTATCTCGTCGCCCACTCGCTCACCGAACTGGTCACCGACGTCGTCGGAGAGGAACCGATCGCCGGAGTCGGCATCGCTTCGGCCGGTCCGATCGACGCCGCCCGCGGCACCGTCAGTCCCGTCAACATCCCGGCCTGGCGCAACTTCGACGTCGTCAGCGCCGTCAGCGACGCCGTGGGCGGGCCGCAGCCCCGCCTGATCCACGACTCCACCGCCGCCGCACTCGGCGAACACTGGATCGGCGCGGGGGCGGGGAGCAGGGCGGTGCTGGGGATCGTCGTCTCCACCGGCATCGGCGGCGGCCTCGTCATGGGTGGGCGGCCCATCTCCGGCTCCGCCGGCAACGCCGGCTTCATCGGCCACCTCACCGCCGACCCGGCGGGTGAGCGATGCGCCTGCGGCCGGATCGGCTGCGTCGAGACAGGCGCCAGCGGACCGGCGATACTCCGCTGGGCCCGCGCCAACGGCTGGACCGGTCACAGCACGTCCGATCTCGCCGAAGCCGCTGCCTCAGGCGAACCCGTCGCCCTCGCGGCCTTCCGCCGCGGCGCCGATTTCCTCGCCGAAGGCATCATCACGAGTGCGATCCTGCTCGACCTCGACCGGATCGTCATCGCCGGAGGCGTCTCCGCCGCAGGCGATGTCCTGCTCACCCCCCTGCGCGAAGCGCTCGCCCGCGACGGCTCCCCCGCCGTCCGGAAACTCAACGTCGTCCGCGCGGCCCTGGGCCGCCGCTCCGGGCTGATCGGCGCCGCGCGCCACGCCATGGCGCGCTGACAGACCGCCCCTCCCGCATACCACTCCCCCCTCGGCTGGCTCTCACCGGCGGACCACCCGGTGCCACGCGTTCGACGGCGGCAATCACCCGCCGAACCGGCCGACTCCTCATGCCGGCACCGCGAGCAACAGCGCTCGCCGACACCTTTCACCGCGCTGTGCGGGTTCGCCCAGGCGCCGATGTTGTCGCGAGGCCCCCGCTCGCCCAGAGCGCTCAATGCGCGATTCACGCAGAAATTTTGATCGAGACTACTTGAACAGTGGGACTTTTGAGCATGTACTGTCACGCGCCGCGCGCCGTCACAGTCGTGCCGCACATGAGCCGTCCCCGCACCGAGGAGCGCCATGCCCACGCCCCCTTCAGTTGCCCACCGTTCACTCACGGGAGACGCGGCCGCCGCCGAGGCCCCGGCGGCCCCTGGGCCCGCCCCCGGACGTGAGCCCGGACAGAAGCCCATGATCAACGTCGCCTTCGACCCGTACCCCACGGTGCGCGTCGGCGTCGTCGGGCTCGGAAACCGGGGCGCCGCCATGGCCCAGGGGTGGTCCGTCGTGCCCGGCTGCATCGTGACGGCCGTCTGCGACGTCCGTGTGGACCGGGCCGAGCGGACGGCCGACCAGCTCGTCGCCGACGGCAAGCCCAGACCGGCCGAACTCGGGGGATCCAAGGCCTCGTTCAAGGAACTGCTGAAGCGCGACGACGTCGACCTCGTGTACATCGCCACGCCGTGGGAGTTCCACTACGAACAGGGCAAGGCCGCTCTCCTCGCCGGCAAGCACGTCATCGTCGAACTTCCCGTCGCCACCGAGCTCGTGGAACTGTGGGACCTCGTCGACACCTCTGAGCGCACCCGCCGCCACCTGATGCCCGCGGAGAACTGCGGCTACGGCCGCAACGAGCTGGCCATGCTCAAGATGGCGCACAAGGGGCTCTTCGGCGAGATCACCAACGGTCACGGCGGCTACCTGCACGACCTGCGTGCGCTGCTGTTCTCCGACACGTACTACGCCGACTCCTGGCGGCGGCTCTGGCACACCCGCAGCACCGCCAGCCTCTACCCGATGCACGGTCTCGCCCCGATCGCCGCCGCGATGGACATCAACCGCGGCGACCGCATGACCACCCTCCGCGCCACCGCGACCGCACCCAAGGGCCTCGCCGAGTACCGCGCCCGGTTCGTCGACCGGTCGCACCCGTCGTGGAAGGAGACGTACGTCAACGGCGACCTGGTCACCTGCCTGATAGACACCGCGCAAGGCCGCGTCATCCGTGCCGAGCACGACGTCAGCTCCCCGCGCCCCTACAGCCGCGTGAACACCCTGGCCGGCAGCCGCGGCATCTTCGAGGACTACGCGGGCGTCGCCTCGGCCGCCGGCGGACGCGTCTACATCGAACCGGACCACGGCGGCCACACATGGCGCGACTTCGCCGCCTACCGCGAGGAGTTCGACCACTGGCTGTGGGAGCGGATCGGCGACGACGCGGCCCACAACGGCGGTCGCGGTGGCAGAGACTACGTCCTGCGGTGGCGCACCGTCCAGCAGATGCGCGCAGGCCTCGTGCCCGACATGGACGTCTACGACTCGGCTGTATGGTGCTCTCCCATCCCGCTCAGCGCGGCCTCGCTCGCCGCCGGGGGCCGCCCGGTGGCCGTGCCGGACTTCACCCGCGGCGCATGGGTCGACCCGCGCACAGGACTCGACTCCCCTCCCTCCGAAATGCCCCCCGTCGTCTGACAAGCCCGCCACAGGTCGACTCGCCGAAGGGGCGGGGCCCCGGGCATCGGCCCTGGCCCCGCCTCTGCGCGCCGGATATCAGTTCAGTGCTCGGCACGGTGGGCGTCGTCGGCTATCCGGCTCAGCGACCCGACGGGGCTCCCATCGGGTGTCATCGCCGTCCCGATGTTTCTTTTCGTGCTGTCGCTCACCGAAGCCCATGAGGTCTTGCCGACGGGCGGGAGGACCGCGTTCGGCATCTCCCGGAGGAACACTCTCAGGTTCCGATTCCTGTCATCCGCCTGCATCTGACGGGTCACCGTCACGGTCACGGGCAACAGGTTGTTGAGCGTCGCGAACTCACGCACGTTTTTGTCGCTGTAGACGAAGTCGAGGAACTTGCCCACCTCTTTGCGATGCCCGTTCCTCTTGAAAGCCATCATCCAGTCGACCACGCCGGGCGCCGACGTGGCTTCGCGATCACGGCCGGGCACGGCCGTGATACCGACCTGGATTCCTTCCTTCTCCACGGCCTGGAGCAAGGAGGGATACCCGTTGACCATGCCCACCTCGCCGCGCAGGAACGCCGCGTAGGCGTCGTTGCGGTTGAGTCTGTCAGGTGAGGCCGGACCGACGAGCCCTTCCTCGACGAGGTTCTCTTTCACCCAGGTCAGACTGTCGATGTTCGCCCGCGAGTCGATCGTGTAGGCACCGTTGAGCGCGGTGTAGCCGCCTCCGCCTCCCAGCATCCAGACCATCGCCTCGATCTGGGCTTCCTCGGGTCCGAACGGGAGCGCGATGGGGTACGTCACGTCCGTACGGCTCTTCAGCTGCTTCGCAGCCTCCTTCACGTCGTCCCACGTCGTCGGCGGAGCCTTGATTCCCGCTGCGGCGAATACCTGCTTGTTGTAGAACAGGAGCCTGGTCGAGGCCGCGAACGGCATGCCGTACTCCACGCGTTTGTGCTCTCCCGCTTCGGCGAGCGGCCGCAGGAAATTCGCCTGCACCGGGATGGAGAGCAACTCGTCCGCGGCATAGAGCTGCCCCTGTGCGGCGTAATCCGCGTACGTACCGGTCTGCGCCAGGTCGGGAGCCTCACCGGCCTTGACCATGTCGGCGACCTTCCGGTCCACGTCGGCCCAGGACTCCACCTCGACCTCGACGGAGATGCCCGGATGGGCGAACTCGAACGCCTCGGTCAGTTCACCCCAGTACCGCTCGGTACTGTCGGAGTGCCCTGCCACCTCGTAGTCGGCGACCACCAACCGCAGGGTGACCTCCCCGCCTTCGGTGTGGGCGCATCCTGTGGAGGACACGCAGAGAACGAGAGCGGCGGCGGCCGCGGTCAGGACATGGCGGTGCCTCGGCACGGGCTTCCCCTTTGCTGTGCGGGACGGCTGATTCCGGAGAGGCCCGCCCTCTGCGGCCTGTCGGACGACGGCAGAGGGCGTGCTGTCCGTGGGGGCTACTTGACTGATCCGGCGGTGAGTCCGGAGACGACCTTGCGCTCGATGAGCGCGAAGAGGACGACCACCGGCACGATGGCGATGACCGAGCCGGCGAAGAGGTAGTTCCACTGCACTGTGTAGTTGCCGATGAAGCTGTTGATGCCAACGGTCAGGGGCTGGCTCTCCGGTGCGGTGGAGAGGGTGAGGCCCATGACGAACTCGTTCCACGCGGCGATGAAGGTGAAGATCATCGCGGTGACGACGCCGGGCATCGCGAGCGGCAGGGTGATCCGCAGGAGCGCGCCTGCGCGGCCGAGGCCGTCGATCATGGCCGCCTCTTCCAGGGCCTCCGGGATGGCGGAGAAGTACGCGGTGAGGATCCAGATCGCGAAGGCCAGGTTGAAGGCCGCATTGCAAAGGATCAGGGTCCAGACGGAGTTGAGCATGTCCAGCTGGTAGAACTCACGGTAGAGACCGACCAGCAGGGACGTCGGCTGGAACATCTGGGTGACGAGCACCAGCAGGAGGAAGAGCCTGCGCCCCCGGAACTTGATGCGCGCGGTGTAGTACGCGGCGGGGATGGCCACCAGCAGGACGAGCAGGGTGGATCCTCCGGCGACCAGCAGCGTGACGCGCAGGTTGTCCCCGAGGTGGGACTCGCGCCAGACGTCGACGAAGTTCGCCCACTCGAACGCGCTCGGGAGGTACGTGGCGTCGCGCAGTTCGTCGGCCGGCCGCAGGGCGGTGATCACCATCTCCGCGTACGGCAGCAGGAACATGGCGGCCAGGAACCACGCGACCGCGGCGATCAGCAGAGTGCGGGGGCCCGGCGTCCGCGGGCGGCGTGCCCGGGTCTTCCGGTCGACGGCGGGGGTGGCGGCCGGGGCCGCAGCGGGGCGGGGGATGACGGTCTGCTGGGCCATCAGATCTCCTCCTGGTTCCAGCGGCTGGCCTTGAGGAAGAAGACGACCATGACCACGACGAGGGCGAAGTTGACGACGGACATCGCCGCGGACTGGCCGATGTCGGAGTTCTTCAGCTGGTACATGAACACGGTGGTGGTGGCCGTGTCGCTGTCGGGACCGCCCCGGGTCATGCTCCAGATGATGGGGAACGAGTTGAAGACGTTGATCAGGTTGATGACCATGCCGACGAGCAGAGCCGGGCGCAGCAAGGGCAGGGTGATCCGCAGGTACGTCTGCCAGGTGCTGGTGCCGTCGACCTTGGCAGCCTCGTAGACCTCGGCGGGGATCGTCTGCAGGCCGGCGAGCAGGGTGTACGTGGTGAACGGCAGCGAGACGAAGACGGCGACGACCATCATCCAGGGCCAGGCCGTGGCCGGGTCGCCGAGCCAGTCCCTGGGACCGTCGATGAGGCCGAGGTCCGTCATCACGGTGTTGAGCACGCCGGCGGTCTGGTTGAGCATCCATTTGAAACCGATGGCGGTCATGACCACGGAGGCGGCCCATGGCGCGATCAGCGCCCATCGGGTGAGGCGGCGGCCGGGGTAGTGCTGGTTGAACAGCTGTGCCAGAGCCAGCGAGATCACCATGGTGGCGGTGACCACGACCAGCGTCCACACCACGGTCGAGACCACGACCGCGGGCAGCGACGGTTCCTCGAACATCTGCTTGTACTTGTCGAACCCGGCCGAACCGCGGACGAATCCGCTGCTGCTGATCTTCAGGAAGGACGTCCGGACCATCTCGTAGACGGGCCAGAGGACGACCAGGACGATGAGCAGGACGGCGGGCCCGATCCAGGGCAGCGGACCGAGGCGGGCCAGACCGCCCCGGCCCTTGCGGGCGGGGCGGTCGGCGGAAGAACTGGTGGACACGAAGGTGCCTTCCGTGACGTTGCGGTTCGCGGGGCCTACTGGTCTGCGACCGCGGCCTCGGCCTTCTTCTGCAGTTCGCCCAGTACCTTCGCCGGGTCGTTCACGGCCGTGCCGCCGCTCTTCTTGATCTCGGCGGAGACGGCGTCCCAGGTGGTGTCGCCCAGCGGGTAGAAGACCGCGTTGGGCAGCAGGGCGAAGAACGGCTCCAGGTCCTTGTGCTTGCCGTTGGTCGTCATCTCCTGGAGCGTGTCCTTGGTGACGGGCATCAGGTTGTACGTCTCGTCGAACTTCAGCGTGTTCTCCTTGGAGTACGCGAAGTCGAGGAACTTGCGGACCTCTTCCTTGTGGCCACCGTCCTTGAAGGCCATCGTCCAGTCGGCGACGCCGAGGGTGGACTTCAGCGCCCCCGTCTTGCCGGGGATGGGGGCGACGCCGTAATCGACCTTGCCGTCCTTGGACATCTGGATGAGGGACGGGTGTCCGTTGAGCATCGCGGTCTTGCCGGCCGCGAAGTCGGCGAACGCGGTCTTGCGGTCGGTCGTGGCGGGGTTGGCGTAGGTCAGACCGGGCTCGACGAGGTTCGACCTCAGCCAGGAGAAGGCCTCGACGTTGGCCTTGCCGTCGAGCGTGTAGGAGCCCTTCGCGTCCGTGTAGCCGCCACCGTTGCCGAGCTCCCAGATCAGCGACTCCCCCTGGGCCTCCTCGGGGCCGAGCGGCAGGGCGTACGGCGTGACCCCGGGGACCTTGGCCTTGATCTTCTCCGCGGCGGCCCTGAGGTCGTCCCAGCTCTTCGGGGCCTCGGTGATGCCGGCCTTGGCGAAGATCGACTTGTTGTAGAAGAAGGCGCGGGCCGAGGAGACGAACGGGATGCCGTACTGTGTGCCGTCGACC
This sequence comes from Streptomyces sp. NPDC046712, assembly GCF_040645695.1. Classification (NCBI taxonomy): domain Bacteria; kingdom Bacillati; phylum Actinomycetota; class Actinomycetes; order Kitasatosporales; family Streptomycetaceae; genus Streptomyces; species Streptomyces sp. NPDC046712. The sequence goes on from NZ_JBEYYW010000008.1 coordinate 140,958, forward strand.
TCGCCGGCCTTGGCGAAGCTGTCGATGAGGTTGGCCCGGGTCTGCTCCGACAGCACCTCGTCCGCCTTGTACAGCAGGTCGTCGGCGACCTTGTCGGCGTAGCCGCCCGTCTGGAGGATGTCCGGCACGTTGCCGCTCTGGATCATCGTCTTGACCTGGGAGTCGATGTCGTTCCAGTTGATCACCTGGACGTCGACCTTGATCTTCGGGTTCGCGGCGGTGAACCGCTGTGCGACGTCCTTCCAGTAGACGGTGGAACTGTTCGACGCCTTGTCGCCGTAGTCGGCGGCGACGAGCTTCAGCGTCACCTCGCCGTTCGCCGAACCGCCGTCGCCCTGGCCACCGCCGCACGCTGTGAGGGTGAGCACACCGATGGTGCAGGCCGCCACGAACAACCGCTTGTTCATCGTCACTACCGCCTTTGTGTGTGCCGGCTGGCGAGGCTGCAGCCGGTCGATCCAGAAGCAGCGAGGAGCTCGGAGCGTGCATAAACCTGGACGATGTCCACTGGTTTCGCTCAGTAACGAGCATCTGCTGTGCCCAAAGTAAACACGACGACTGCCTTCGGCACCAAGAGCCGTTACGCGAACGATGCCAACTCCCCTGATGGCAGGCGCGTTCCGCGAGGTCATGGGTTGCGCCGGCGAGGCCCGCCCGTGCTTGTGTTCGTCCCGGCCATTCGGCCTACGGGGCGGCGGGGAGCCGTCCACAACGCAGCCGCCCCCGTGTGCGGCATCGCATCACGGGGGCGGCTGTACGTCCGGGAACTGTTCATCTGCCCGCGAAGGGCAGGAGGGCTCAGACGGTGATCACTTCGATCCCCGCCTCGGCGAGCTTGGCGGCGATGTCCGGCGCGATGCCGGTATCCGTGACGATGACGTGGATCTGGTCCAGACCGCAGATCCTCGCGAAGGCGCGCTTGCCCATCTTGGACGAGTCCGTCACCAAGATCACCTTGCGGGCGCGTTCGGCGAACAGCCGGCTGATGCCCGCCTCGTCCTCGTGGTGGGTCATGACACCCAGCTGGGGGTCCACGCCGTCGACCCCCAGCACGGCGACGTCGAGTACGACCTCGCTCAGCACCCCGACGGTCAGCGGGCCCACCAGCTCGTAGGTCTGGGGCCTCGCCACACCGCCCGTGGCCACGATCTTGAACTGCGGTCGCACGGCCAGCTCACCCGCGATGTTCAGGGCGTTGGTGACGACGGTGTACATCGGGCCGGACGGGGCATCACCCGGCTCTGCCGGCCCGCCCCCCGCCCGCAGCGCGAGCGCTCGCGCCACTTCGGTCGTGGTCGTGCCGCCGTTGAGGCCGATGACGTCCCCCACCACCAGAAGGTCTGCCACGGCGCCGGCGATCCGCTGCTTCTCGGAAGCCTGGCGCGAGGACTTGTACCGCAAGGGAAGCTCGTACGAGACGCCGTGCGCGATGGCTCCGCCCCTGGTGCGGACGAGCAGTCGCTGCTGGGCCAGCTCGTCGAGGTCCCTGCGGATGGTGGCGGGAGACACCGCCACGGCGGCGGACGCCTCCTCCACGTCCAGCTTGCCCTCGACGGCCAGCAACTCGAGCAGCTTGCTCCACCGCTCCTTCTTGGACATGCGCCGCACCCTTCCGTGGCCCTGAGACATCCCTGCGCGCGCTCGACATTCCGACGGCCGCACGGCCACCACGGCCGCAGAAGCATGCGCGAAGTTGATCGTAGCGCGACAACATCGAGCATCGCGGAGGAGCGGCGATCCGCCCACGCGGGAACCGTCACGACGTCTTCCGCACTGGACCTGAACAGCCTCCAGGCCCAATACTCCGATCATTAGACATGAGTGAATACGCTCGATTGAAGTCTCAAACACGCATAATCGCGCACTCAGAATGGTTCGAAGCTATGGTGATCAACAGCACCTCAGACACCGCGGTCGAGACAGCTCCCGGTTCGTGTGTCGTCGCCCTCGACGTCGGGGGGACCGGCATGAAAGGGGCTGTTCTCGACCACTCCATGCAGCCGGTGGTAGCGCTGCACCGCCCGACGCCGCGGGCCGACGGACCGGAAGCCGTGGTCGACGCCATCACCGATGCGCTGCTCTGCCTGGCAAGGCGTGCCGCGGAACGGGAACTGTCTGTCCGGCACGCGGGCGTGGTGGTCCCCGGCATCGTCGACGAGGAACTGCAGCGGGCCGTGTGGTCCGCGAACCTCGGCTGGCGCGATCTCATGCTCGGCGCCGTTCTGGAGGCCCGCACGGGGCTACCCGTGACGCTGGGCCACGACGTACGGGCGGGCGGCGCCGCCGAGTGCGCCCTCGGAGCGGCCCGAGCCGCCCGGAACGCGGTCTTCGTGGCCGTCGGGACCGGTATCGCCGCCGCGATCGTCTGCGACGGCAAGCCGCTGAGCTGTGACGGATTCGCGGGGGAGCTCGGCCACGTGCGGGTGCCGGGAGGCACGCCGTGCGCCTGCGGCGGCACCGGTTGCCTCGAGACGATCGCCTCCGCGAGCGCCGTCGCGGACGCATACACCACACGTTCCGGGCGCCCGGTCGCGGGCGCGGCGGACGTGGCCGCGCTCGTCGAGCGCGGCGACCCGGTGGCCCGGGCCGTCTGGGAAAGGGCCACCGAGGGGCTGGCGGAGGCACTGACCGCCGTGACCACGTTGTTCGCCCCCGAACTGATCGTTCTCGGCGGCGGCCTCGCCGAGGCGGACCGCCTCCTGCTCGATCCCGTCAGGGACGGGCTGGCCGCACGACTCACCTTCCAGCGCACTCCGGTTCTCGTCCGAGCCGCACTCGGAGACCGAGCCGGGTGTCTGGGTGCCGGCCTGGCCGCCTGGCAGGCCGCCGGTCACCGCATCCCCTCCCTTCTGACAGGAGCCTCCGCCCAGTGATCGTCACCGTCACTCTCAACGCCGCCCTCGACGTCACCTGGAACGTCGCCGAACTGCGGCCCCGGACGTCCCATCGCGTCGACGCGGCGTACGAGCGGGCGGGCGGCAAGGGCATCAACGTCGCCAGGGTGCTGACCGGCCTCGGACACACACCGCTCGCCACCGGGCTCGCGGGCGGGCCCACCGGCCGGCTGATACTCGGCGATCTGCGGGCCGCGGGGATCGGCAGCCTCTTCACCCCGGTGGGCGGCGACTCGCGGCGCACCCTGGCCGTGGTGTCCCGAGATGACGGGGACGCCACGGTCTTCAACGGGATCGGCCCCGAGGTGACACCGTCCGAGTGGGCGGCCTTCGTGAGGCAGTACACCTCGCTCGCCCGGAGCGCGCACGTGATCGTCCTGAGCGGGAGCACTCCCCCTGGGCTGCCCGTGGACGCGTACGCGCGACTGATCCGCGGTGCGGCCGCGGCGGGTGCGAGGACCGTGCTCGACACCTCCGGTCCCGCGCTGTCGGCAGCCCTGGAGGCCCGCCCCGACGTGGTGAAGCCCAACGCGGCGGAGCTCACGGACGTGACGGGGTGCGACGACCTCGTGGCGGCGGCCGCGGAGCTCCGCGCCCGGGGGGCCCGGACCGTCGTGGCGTCCGCGGGACCGGACGGGCTGTACGCCGTCACCCCACAGGGGGCGTGGCGCGCCGCACCGCCCGAGCTGCTGTCCGGCAACCCGACCGGCGCGGGCGACGCCTGCGTCGCAGCGATCGCCTCGGGCCTGGCGGCCGGCATGCCGTGGCCGGAGATCCTGCGCGAAGCGGTGGCGCTGTCCGCCGCAGCCGTGCCGTGCGTGGTCGCGGGAGACGTCGACGCCGCCGTCTACTCGCGGTTCCGGCGGGAAGTGCGCGTGGTCGAGGTCGAACCGGTGCAGCCCCACTGAGCCGGCGCGGCTGTTTGCTCATACATGCTTGAAACTAGCGACTTTAGAGCAGTTATTGACAAGAATTATACGCATGCACGAGCATTGGTCTAGTCAAGCAGGCCCGCGAGACACGAGGCTCTCCTCCGTCGCCCAGGACGCCCCTTCGCCGAGCTCGCCCTCATCGCCCCTCCGAGTCCAAGGAATCGCGTGACCACCTACGAGACCTCCCGTACTGCCGTCGAGATCGCCTCCCAGCCGGGCACATGGCGGCGTGCGGCCGAGTCGGTCGCACACTTCGCCGACGCCCTCCCTCGACGGGGGGAACGCGTCGCGGTCGTCGGCTGCGGCACGTCGTGGTTCATGGCCCTCGCCTACGCGGAGCTGCGTGAGAAGGGCGGGCACGGCGAGACCGACGCGTTCGCCGCGTCCGAGTTCCCGCACGGTCGGGCCTACGACCGGGTACTCGCAATCACACGCTCCGGAACCACCACGGAGGTCCTCGATCTCCTGACCCGGGTCAAGGGCGCCATCCCCACCGGCGCCATCACCGCGGACCCCGAAACCCCCGTCATGACGGTTGCCGACGCCGTCGCCGTACTCGACTTCGCCGACGAACAGTCCGTCGTCCAAACCCGGTTCGCCACCACGGTCCTCGCCCTGCTGCGCGCACATCTCGAAGCCGAGAACGCCCTGCCGGCGGGGGTACGCCGCCTGGAGCGGGCCGCTCTGGACGCCGAGCGTGCCCTCACCGAGCCGCTGGAACCCGCCGTCTGCAATGCCGAGCAGTTCACCTTCCTCGGCACCGGATGGACCTACGGCCTCGCCCTCGAAGCCGGCCTCAAGATGCGCGAGGCCGCCGGCGCCTGGACCGAGGCCTACCCCGCCATGGAGTACCGACACGGCCCCATCAGCATCACCGGCCCCGGTCGCGTCGCCTGGGTCTTCGGCCCCGCTCCGCGCGGACTGGCCGACGACATCGCCCGCGTCGGCGGCCTCCACTCCGCCGCATCCGGCGATCAGGCCGACGCCCTCGATCCGCTCGCCGATCTCGTACGGGCCCAGCGCCTCGCCGTCCACCTCGCCGAGGCCCGCGGTTACAACCCCGACCGTCCCCGCAACCTCACCCGCTCCGTCATCCTCGAAGACGCCCGCGCCTGAGACCTTCGTGCGGACGCTGCCCCCAGGCGGCGCCGACACGGAAACGGCCGGCCGTCGGCTCGCACCTCAGCCCTCCACAGCGATCCGGCGGCCTCCTTGCCCCACCTGTCACTCCTGGCACATCTGTCCGGCCGATGCCGTGGACGACGACGTCCACGGCATCGGCCGTCTGTGTCACCGCCTCAGAGCTACACGGAGAACACCCATGCCTTACAGCACCACCGACGACATCATCGGGCCCGCCCGCGCCGCCAACACCGGCGTCGGTGCGTTCAACGTCGTACAGATCGAGCATGCCGAGGCCATCGTCACCGGAGCCGAGCGTGCCGGACTGCCGGTCATCCTGCAGATCAGCGAGAACACCGCCCGCTACCACGGTTCCCTCGCTCCGATAGGCCTCGCTTCCCTCGCCATCGCCAACGCCGCCGCGGTCCCGGTCTCGGTCCACCTCGACCACGCCGAATCCGCGCAACTCGTCTCCGAGGCAGTGGAACTCGGCTTCACCTCGGTCATGTTCGACGGCTCCAAGCTGCCGTATGACGCGAACGTCGCGGCCACCCGGGTGATCACCGACCTGTGTCACCGGGCCGATGTCTGGGTCGAGGCGGAGTTGGGTGAAGTCGGCGGCAAGGACGGTGCCCATGCGCCGGGCGTCCGCACGGACCCCGAGGAGGCCCGCGCGTTCGCCGCGGCCACCGCCGTCGACGCCCTGGCCGTCGCCGTGGGCAGCTCGCACGCCATGCTCACCCGTGACGCCGCACTCGACTTCGACCTCATCGCACGGCTTCAGGACGCGTTGGACGTGCCGCTCGTACTCCACGGCTCTTCCGGCGTCGACGACGCGGACTTGGCGAAGGCAGTCGCCGCCGGGATGACGAAGGTCAACATCTCCACCCACCTCAACAAGCTCTTCACCCGCTCGGTCCGCGAGCGGCTCGAGGCTTCCCCCACCGTGGCCGACCCGCGCAAGTACCTCGGCCCGGCACGCGACGCTGTGGCGGCGGAAGTGGCCAGGCTGCTGAACGTCCTGGCCGGCCGCTGACCTCCGGGACGACACGGCACAGGGCCCGGCTGCGAGTGCAGCCGGGCCCTGTGCCGTTCGCGGATGTTGCCGTCAGGCGGCGGGAGGAGTGCCGAAGGGGGCGCTCCACGTCTGGTTGGGCTGGTAGGAGCCACAGGAGTACGTGGCGACCGCGGCGTTCCTGTCGGTCAGCACGCCACCTGCGATGTCGACGCACTGGCCGTTCGCCTGGCGCAGCTGGCCGGAGCGCTTGTACGTCCATACCTGCTTGGTGTCGGCGCTGCTGCAGCCGGCGAGCTTCAGACCGGTGGCGTCACCGGAGAGGCAGAGAGACGGGGTGCGCAGCGATGCGATGGTGCCGTTGGAATGGCGGATCCACTGCTGGTTGGCGCCGCCGTGGCAGTCCCAGAGCGAGACCTTGGTGCCGACGGAGGTGCCGTTGGCGTCCAGGCAGAACGGCTGGGCCTGGAACGCGGGCTGGGCGGACTGGATCATGCCGGTGGGAGTGGCCGCTCCGCAGGTACCCGGGGTGATCGTGTACATCACGTTGTCGTGCGAGCCGATCGTCGCGGTGATGGAGTCGGTGACCTGGAACTCCGTGTGCTTCCACAGGTCGCGGGCGGTGCGGCTGCAGCCGAGGTTGCCGAAGCCGACCCTGGCGAGGTCGAGCCGGTAGGTGGTGGCGGTGGCGTTCTTGTTGACGACGGTCACAGCGCGCTTGCCGCCGGCCAGCGGCTTCACCACGACGTCGATGCCGGCGTTCGCGGAGGCGTTGTCACGCGAGGCGAGGTAGCCGCCGGCGCCGAGCGAGTCCTGATTGACGGCGATGATGTCGCTGTTCTTCAGGATGGCGAGCTGCTCGGCATAGGCACTCGGGTCGGCGGCCATCTTGCGGACGTCGGTGCTGATCATGAGCGGGGAGCCCATCGCGGACCACACGGCGAACTGGGTGCGCTGCTCGGGGAGGGTGAGCTGGTTGTTGTCGCCGATCAGCAGCATGTCGGCGTCGTTGAAGTTGCCGGGGCTGTTGTAGCGGGCCAGGGCGACGGTGTCGGTGAAGTTCTGGTAGACGCCCGCCTCGTACGCGGTGCCGGCCAGTGGGGCGTCCCAGGCCTTGTTCGGCCACAGGCGGATGTCGGGGCTGACACGCCACATCTGCCCCAGACCGCGAACCCAGTCCATCGTCTCGTACTTGACCGAGGAGTTCGGGAAGGCTCCGGCGGGGGCGGACTCGTTGAAGAGGATCTTCCGGCTCTTGTTCGCCGTGGCAGTCCCGAGCGCTCCGGCGAACTTGGTGAAGATCTCCCGCCGGTTGGTGAAGTTGGTGCCACAGTTGTCCAGCTTGATGGAGTCGGCGCCCCAGTACGCCATCGAGTCGGCGTCGGCCTGTTCGTGGCCCATGACTCCGCCGGGAACGCCCTGACACGTGTTCACACCGGAGGTGCTGTAGAGCCCGACATCCATGCCGAGGCTGTGGACGTAGTCGGCGTAGTCGTTCAGTTCCCAGTCGAAGCCGGGCTGGGAACTGTTGGGATTCCACGTCGCCGCACCGTGCAGATAGCCGGCGGACGTGCGCTGCATCCAGCAGTCGTCGACCGTCAGGTTCTTGTAACCGGCAGCCACCAGACCCGTGTCGTGCATCGCCTTGGCCTGGTCCTTCATGAACTGCTGGAAGGAGTAGCCGTCGCGCGTACCGTCGAGCCGCGCCTGCGCGGCGCAGGTGAAGCGGGCCCAGTTGTTGAAGCCCATCATCGGCTTGACGCCGACCGGGGTGTTCGTGTTGGCCGCGATCGGATCTGCCTGCGCAGTACTCCCGGTGATGGTCAAAGCTGTGCCGGCGATGACAGCAGCCGCGCCCACGTACAGCAGTTTCTGGGTACGCCTCATGAACGCTCTCCGCAATGTAGGGGTGGGGGGAGGAGGAGGGGGGCGCGCACGCGCGCCTTGCTTGTGGTCGGCAGGACTCCGGCCCACATGGGGGGCGGCGGGCAGGCGGCGGGGTCGGCCCACCGCGTGCCCGCCGCCTGTCGACACCGGCGGCTCCCCCTCCTCGCGGGAGCCGCCGGATTCCTTGGTGACGGCGGCACGTCAGGAGGTGAAGGACCACCTCTGGACGGTGCCGTTGTCACAAGCCGCCAGGGTCAGCCTCGTGCCGTTGGCAGTGGCCGAGCCCACCGGCGCCAGGCACTTGCCCGCACTGCGGATCGAACCCTCGGGTCCGAGGGCCCACTTCTGCCCCGTGCTCGTGTTGCACGTCTGCACGGTGACGTCCGCGGCGGCCGCGCCGTCGAGGCACACGCCGTTCAGGCCGGTCAGTCTGCCGTCGGACTGGAAGGTCCACCTCTGGTTGCCGCCGCCGTGACAGCTGTACAGGGTGGGGCGCGTACCGGGCGAGGTGCTGCTGGCCGGCAGGTCGACGCAGCTGTTGGACGCGGCGTTGACGAGTGTCGTGCCGCTCGGCAGCGGTGCCGCGGTCCCGGTGGCGGAGAGCTCGCCGACACTGGTCCACGGGCCGCGGTCGCCCGCTTCGCTGAGGGCCTTCAGCCTGAGGTAGCGGCCGGTCTTCGGAGTCAGCTGCACGCTGGTGCTGCCGACGATGTCCGAGAGGGTGCCGGTTGCCACGGGGCTGCCCCAGTCGGCTGTGGTCTCCGAGACGTACACCTCGTACCGACCGATCCGGCCGTTGACTCCCCCGTCCTGCCGCGGCAGGTGGGTGAGGCCGTCCACGGTGTACCGGCCGCCGAGGTCGATCCGGATCTCGTGCGGCAGGGCCGCGGGGCTGCCGGACGACCAGGCGGTGTGCCACAGCGTGGCGGGGTTGCCGTCGATCGCGTTGCTCGCGGGCTCCGCCGCCTCCTGGCTGTCGGCCGTGGCCGTCCAGTTCGTCTTGGAGATCTGCGGGGAGCCCGGGATCGCCGTGGCGGTCGGGAGGGTCGTCCCGGTCGCCTTGACCGTGAACGCGCCCGACTGGCTGCCGGCCTTGATCCACAGGACGCCGCCTCGGTCGGCCGCGTCGAAGTACCAGCCGGTGGACGCCGAGTCGTATGCGCTCTTGGAGCTGTGCTGCGTCAGCGTCGTGGTGCCGACGGTGACGCCGGTCGGCGCCTTGGCGACGTGGACGCTGAAGTCGTAGCCGCGCGAGGCGGGCTTGCCCGTGTAGCTGCCGTTGGAGGCGCCGACCGCGATGGTGACGTCGCCCGATCCGGACGCCGGGGAGGTGACGTCCACCTTCTGCTTGGCGAAGGCGCCGGTCTGGTGGTTGCGCGTGATGCCGTCGTCCTCGTACAGGGTGAAGGAGGAGCTTCCGCGCGGGTGGATGTCGTAGGTGAGCGTCGAGACGGGCTTCTCACCGGTGTAGTTCATCTGCGGCCACATCGGGACGATGCCGCCGGCCTTGACGAACAGGGGCAGGGTGTCGAGCGGGGCGTTGTAGCCGTTGATCCAGCCCGGGCCCTGGTGCGTCTTGCCGGTCCAGTAGTCGGTCCAGGTGCCCGCCGGCAGGTAGATGCCGTTGCGGACGGTGGTGTCGGAGACGACCGGGGCGACGAGGAAGGAGTCGCCTGCCATGAACTGCCCGCTGGTCGCGTTGCCGCGAGCCACGGGGTCGTTCGGGTACTCGAGCACCATGGCCCGGGTGCTGGGCACGCCGGTCTCGTGCGCCACGCGGCTCATGCTGTACAGGTACGGCATCAGGCGCATCTTGAGCTTGAGGTACTTGCGGTTGATCGACTGGTACGGCTCCGCGAAGCGCCAGGGCTGCTTGTCCTGGTAGCCGGCCGCCGGGTTGGTGGCGCCCCAGCCCGACATGGTCATGAAGGCGGGGGTGAACGCCTTCCACTGCAGGTCGCGGACGTAGGTCTTCGGGCTGCCGTCGAAGATGCCGTCGACGTCACCGGCGGCGTAGTTGTGGCCCGACAGGCCCGCGCCGGCGATGGCCGGGACGTGCCAGCGCATGTCGTCCCAGGTGCCGTGCGTGTCGCCGGTCCAGACGACCGCGTTGCGCTGCGTTCCGGCCCAGCCGTCGACCGTCCATACGAAACGGCGGGCATCGGAGTTCTTCTCGATGCCGTCAACGGCCTGCTTGACCCCGTCGAACGCGTACTTGTAGCCGCGTCCGACCCAGGCGACGTCGGTCTTCACCCCTCGGGTGCCGGAGACGCCCACCTCGTTCTGGATGTTCGCCAGGCCGCTGTCGGTCCACAGACCGGTCTTGAAGCCCTTGTCCTGCAGGCCCTTCACCGTCTCGGTGAGGTCGGTGTAGCCGCAGCCGTAACCGTCGTTGGGCAGGAACCAGCCCGAGGGCATGTCGGCTGCGCGGGCGTCCGTGGCGTAACCGACCACGTCCTTGGTCGTCTGGTGCCGGGCCCGGGTGTGGTCACCTCGGTACTCGGGGTTGGAGGCGTTCCAGCAGTCGGCGTTGCCGAGCTCGAAACCCCACTGCGGCGCCATGAACGGCTTGCCGGTGACGTCCGTGTAGTCGTCCAGGACGCCCTTGAGGGAGGTGTCCACGAAGTACCAGGCGTCGAAGCGGTTCTCGTTGTGGGTGAACGCGCCGGGCGAGCCGAAGTTGTAGGAGCCGGGTGCCCAGGTGTTGCGCATGACGCCGTAACCCTGGGTCGACATGTAGAACGGCGCGGGACTCGCGTTGTCGTTCTCGCGCCACCTGTTGTCGATGGCGATCGGGACGGTCTTGCCGCGCAGCGCCCACTCGCCGAGCCGCAGGCCGGTGCCGTAGAACTGCTCGTCGGCGCCCTGCGCGAGATACTGGGTGGTCCTGGAGCCGTCCCAGCTGGTGGGGGCGGTCTCCTGCCACACCAGGGTGCTGTTGTCCGCCCGGTACACGGAGAAGGTCAGCGGCGACTTGTTGACCCTGATGGAGAGCTCGGGGGTCGTGATGCGGTAGTACGAGCCGGCATCGGTGTAACTCGCGGCCACCGAGCCGAAGTTCGTGTTGATCGCGAGATCGCTCCCGGCCGGGTCGCTGGTGAACTGCCCGTCGGGTGCGAGCCAGATCCGGAATATGTCGGAACGGGCGAACGACACGCGCGCCTTGGCGCCCGAGGACGTCGTCGCGGTGAAGCTGGAACCGGACTGGCTGAGGCCGGTGACCGATCCCGCCGTGGCGGCCGCCGCGGGACCGGCCGGTCCCGCGGTCGCCAGGCCGATACCGGCCACGAGCGTGGCGAATGCGGTTCCTACGGATCTCCAGCGCCCAGGGCGCACGCCCGGGTTCGAGCCGTGTCTCATCAAAGCTCCCAGAGACGGTCCGGGATGCGCATGACGCAGGGCCGGACACCTGGTGGGGGACGGCGCGTAATGTACGCGACAATAGACCTTGGTGAGAAGAGTTGCTTCGGACTAGGTTTAATCAAGCAGAATCACGCAGTGGACATGCTCACAATTGACCAACCTGAGGGCTGGGTGGGACGTCGCTCCGGGAGGGATTTGTCATGCTGAGTCGCTTTCAGCTCCGTATGATCGAAGAGACGCGCTGGTGCCCGACGCCCTGCGTGGAGGTGATCCTCCGTGGTCGTGACTAGCACCCGGGGAACGCCTGGCAACCTGCCTGCCGACACCAGCAGCTTCGTGGGACGACGCCAAGAGATCAGGGCCGCGAAAGAGCTGGTGTCCGAAGCCCGGGTGGTGACCCTCACCGGACCCGGCGGTGTAGGCAAGACACATCTGGCCCTCCGCGTGGCCCACGGTCTCCGCAGGAGTTTCCGCGACGGTGTCTGGATCGTCGAACTCGCCGAACTGACCGACGCCTCCCTGCTCGCCGCGACCGTCGCGGAGCGACTGGGTCTGCGCGACCAGTCGTTCCGTGACCCCGTCGACACCGTCACCGAGCACCTGGCGAATCGCGAGATCCTCCTGGTCATCGACAACTGTGAGCACCTGGTCGACGACGTTGCGATGTTCACCTCGACATTGATCCGGGCCTGCCCTCGGGTTCGAGTCCTGGCGACCAGCCGGCAGTCCCTCGGTGTCTACGGAGAGGCCGTACTCCCCGTACCGCCGCTGCCCGCACCCGATCCGGACCGTTCACTCGACCCGGAGGCCCTCGCCCGCTACGACTCCATCCGGCTCTTCATCGAGCGAGCCCGCGCCGTCCAGCCCTCCTTCGACATCACCGCCGACAACCAGGCGGTACTCGCGCGGCTCTGCCGAGACCTCGACGGGATTCCGCTCGCCATCGAACTCAGCGCCGCGCGGCTGCGCGCCCTGTCCCTGGACCAGATCGAGACGCGCCTCACCGAGCGCTTCCGGCTGCTGACCCTCGGGCCCCGGACGGCCCCCGGCCGCCAGCGGACGCTGCGCGCGCTGATCGACTGGAGCCACGATCTGTGCTCCGGGCCCGAGCAGCGGGTATGGGCCCGTGCTTCCGTGTTCGCCGGCAGCTTTGACCTCGCCGCCGTCGAGCACGTGGCCGGCGGTGACGGCGTACCTGCCGAGCGCATCCCCGAGCTCGTGCACTCCCTCGTCGACAAGTCCGTTCTGCAGCGCGAGGACCACGCCGGGACCGTGCGCTACCGCATGCTGGCGACGATGCGGGAGTACGGAAGGGAACGGCTCGCTGCGTCCGGCGAGGAAGCCGCCGTCCGCCTCCGCCACCGCGACTGGTACCGGGACCTGATCGAGCGCCTCGAGGCGGAGTGGGTCGGGCCGGACCAGGCGATGTGGCTCCGGCGGCTGGGGGACGAGCACGCCGACGTCCGGGCCGCCTTCGACTTCTGCCTGACCCTGCCGGACGAGGGCATCGTCGCCCTGCGGATGGCAGGGACTGTGATCAACGAGTTCTGGACCGTCCGCGGCCTGGCCGCGGAGGGGCGTTACTGGCTCGACCGGGCGTTGACGGCGTGCCCGCAGCCCAGTCCGGAACGTGCGATGGCACTGTCGCTCAAGGGCATGTACGCCATCCTGCGTGGGGATTTCGACGCCGGGCTGCCGGTCCTGGACGAGGCGGCCCAGATGGACGAGCGCGCCGGCGGCGCCGCCGGGCCCTTCCTGGCGCTCATCCGGGGCTTGGCGGCTCAGTTCCGCGGTGACCTGTCCTCCGCCGAATCGCTCACACGCGAGGCCCTGGGCGGCTTCCGCCCCGGGCAGAAGGCCTACGAACTGTTCGCGCTGAACACCCTGGGTGTCACCCTGGCCATGGCCGGCCGGCGCGAGGAGGGACGGGGCTGGCTCGACGAGAGCCTTGCCAGGAGCGAGCGGTTCGGAGAGCTGTACTACCGCTCCTGGGCCCTGTGGGCCGTCTCCTTCATCGAGGCCGACCACGACGTGGCGCGGGCCGAGTCCGCGTGCAGGGAAGCCCTGGGCATCCACGCCCGCCTGGACAACCGGGCCGGGTCCGCTTTCGTACTCGAGGCGCTCGCCTGGGTCTACGCCCATACGGATCGGCCGACGCGAGCCGCCACGCTGTTCGGCGCGGCAGCAGCGACCTGGCATGACATCGGCGAGTACTCCGACCTGTACATCCCCGCGCTCGCCGTCCACGCGCGGCTCGTCGACGCTGTCCGGTCCGTCATCGGCGACGCCGAGTACGAGAGTGCCTTCCGGCGCGGCTCTCGGCTGGGAACGGAGGAGGCGATCGCCTTCGCGCTCGAGGAGCCGGAGCTCCACGGGGCCTCCGGTGCGGCGACCACGGAAGCCTCCGAGGAAGCCGCCGTCGAAGCGACCGCCACGACCGCGCTCACCAGGCGAGAAGAGCAGATCGTCGACCTGCTGGCGGAAGGGCTGTCCAACAAGGACATAGCAGCGCGGCTGGTCATCTCGCGCCGAACCGCCGAGACGCACGTCGCGCGCATCCTCGACAAGCTCGGGCTGGCGTCGCGCGCCCAGGTCGCCGCGTGGCGTGCCAACCGGCCGGCCACCCGGTGATCCGTACGGCCGCGGGGCCCGGACCCGGGCTTGCGGCAGGAGCCACCCTACGCAGCCAGGGAGCCGGGCTGCTCGCACCAGGATGCGGGACCGAGCTCGAACCAGACCGCCTTGCCGGTTCCCTGGACCCGGGTACCCCAGGACCGCGCGAGGGTCTGCACCAGGAACAGGCCGCGACCGTGCTCGTCGTCATCGGGGGACCGGCGCTGGACGGGTGCCACAGGACTGCTGTCCCGCACCTCGCAGTGCACGGTGTCATCCCTGAAGGACAGAACCAGAACGATCTCTCCACCGGCGTACGACACCGCATTGGTGACCAGCTCACTCGCCAGGAGCTCGGCATCGTCACTGTGGGCGGCGAACCCGTTGACGGCGAGTTCGCGGGCGACGATCAGCCTTGCCTCACGCACCGACGCGGGGATCGGCGGCAGGGTGTGCGAGGTCTCGACAGGAGTGGAACGCCGGGGCAGCGGGGTGATGGTGGTCATGGCAGGTCCCTCGGATCTCGGCAGGTGTGGGACGAATGGCCGATGACCCCACACTCCGGGGTGGCAGGAGGTCTGCGCGCCGGGGATAGTACGTATCTCACTACGTATTTCACTGCGTATGATCGAAATGACCGGTCCGTAAGATTTGGCCTGCCGATCATGGGGAGTCGGTGATCCTGGTGGCCACGCTCACTGCCGGAGCCCCGCCCGGCAACCTGCCGGCCGACGTGACCAGCTTCGTCGGACGGCGGTCGGAGGTCTCTCAAGCCAAGCGCCTGATGACGCAGTCCCGCGTCGTCACGCTCACCGGCCCCGGCGGGGTCGGCAAGACGCGCCTGGCCCTCCGTGTCGCCCAGGGTCTGGGACGGGACTTCCGCGACGGCGTGTGGCTCATCGAGCTCGCCGCACTGAGCGATCCGCGCCTCCTCACCCACACCGTTGCCGAGAAGCTGGGTCTGCGTGACCAGTCGGCCCGCCCGACCATCGAAACGATCACCGAGCACCTCGACTCGCGTACGGCGCTCTTGGTACTCGACAACTGCGAGCACCTTGTCGACGACTGTGCGCGGTTCACGGACACCCTGATCCGTTCGTGCCCGCGCGTGCGCGTCCTGGCGACGAGCCGGCAGTCCCTCGGCGTGTACGGCGAAACGGTCCTGGTCGTGCCGCCCCTGCCCACACCCGACCCCGACCGCTCGCACCCTCCGGAGGAGTTCGCCTCCTACGACTCCGTCCGGCTCTTCGTCGAGCGTGCCCGCGCCGTCCATACCGCGTTCGACGTCACCGCCGACAACCAGGCGGCACTCGCCCGGCTCTGCCGCGACCTCGACGGGCTCCCTCTCGCCATCGAGCTCACCACGACGTGGCTCCGCACCCTCTCGCTCCACCAGATCGAGGAGCGGCTCACCGAGCGCTACCAGCTGCTCACCACAGGCCCGCGCGACGCGCCCACACGGCAGCGAACGCTGCGCGGACTGATCGACTGGAGCCACGAACTCTGCTCCCCCGCCGAACAGCGTGTCTGGGCGAGAGCCTCCGTGTTCGCCGGAAGCTTCGACCTCGCCGCCCTCGAACACGTCGCTGCGGGGGACGATGTGCCGCTCGACGAGATCCCCGAGCTCGTCCACGCTCTTGTCGACAAGTCGATCGTGCTGTGCGACAACGAGGAGCGAACCGCGCGGTACCGCATGCTCGAGACACTTCGCCAGTACGGGCAGGAACAACTCGTCGCCACCGGTGAGGACCTTGCGGTCCGACGCCGCCACCGCGACTGGTACGAGGACCTTCTCGAGCGCTTCGACGCGGCCTGGATCGGACCGGATCAGGAAGCCTGGGTCCACTCGCTCTCCCTCGACCACGCCAACCTGCGCGTCGCCGTGACATTCAGCGTCACCCATCCCGGCGAGGGCGCCCGAGCACTGCGGATGACCTCCAGGTTCAAGGACTACTGGGCCATCCGGGGCCTGAACACCGAGGCCCGTTACTGGCTCGACCAGGCGCTCGCGGCCTCCCCGGAGCCCAGCCGCGAACGCATCTCGGCCTTGACCCAGAACGCCTGGTGGGCGCTGCTCCAAGGCGACCTCGTCGCGGCACTTCCGCTGCTGGCCGAGGCCGACCTGCTGACCGAACGGCTCGGCGCCGAGGGCACGAACTCGTACGTGGAACTCGTCCAGGGGATGGCGTCGCTGTTCAAGGGAGACCTGGACCGGGCGACGGCACGCCTGGAATCGGCACTCGCCCGCTGCCGCACGACCGACACCCGTAACACACTGTTCGCGCTTGCCATGCTCGGCCTGGCCCTGGGGCTGCAGGGCGAACGCGAGAAGGGCCTGCTGCTCCTCGACGAGTGCCTCGGGCTGGCGGCGGAGCTGGGAGAGCAGTACTGGCGCTCCTGGGCCCTGTGGGCCGTCTCCTTCCTGGAGACCGACCACGATCCGGAGCGCGCCGAGGCGGCAGGGCGGGAGGCGCTGGGCATCCACGGCCCCATGCGGAGCAGGCTCGGGACGGCCTGCGTTCTCGAGACGCTCGCGTGGGTGGGCGAGCGGCAGCAACGGCACGTGCGATCCGCGACCCTCTTCGGCGCCGCGGCCACGGTCTGGCGCGAGCTGGGTTCGGCTCCCGAGTACTACGCCCCGGTGAGCGCCGCCCACAAGGTGCACGTCTCGCTGGCCCGGGCGGCTCTCGGCGAGGACAGGTTCGAAGCCGCCTACGACCGCGGCCTCGGGCTCACGACCCCACAGGCCGTCGAGTACGCCCTCGACACCCGCGCGACCACCCCCGCCCCCGCCGCACCCGCCTCTCCCCTCACCCGGAGAGAACAGCAGATCGCCGCCCTGCTGGCGGAAGGCATGTCCAACAAGGACATCGCCGCCCGTCTGACCATCGCGCCCCGGACCGTCGAGAGCCACGTCGCACACATCCTCACCAAACTGGAGCTCACCTCTCGCGCGCAGGTGGCCGCATGGCGCGCGGCCCAACAGCACACCCCTGCGTCTGCCGATTGATCCGGTCGCGGCCTGGCCGTGCTGGCCTTGGTGGGTTCCTCTGCCCAGTGGCGTGATGAGACTGTCAGCGTTTCGAGGGAGCGTCCGCGCTCGGGGAGTCACTGGCTTCTCCTCCGGTGGCGGCGGCGCGGCCATGGCGCATGACGATGGCGACGATCAGGCCGAGCAGTGCGCAGGCCGCCGCGAACAGGAGCCCGTCGCGGAAACCGGCGTCGCCGTACACGCCGGGCACGGTGGTGGACGACGGTGGGGCGCCGGGAACAGTGACTGTGGTCGTGACCGGGTTCGCTGTCAGGAAGGCGGTCAGTACGGCGGCGCCGACGGCCGGGGCCAGGCTGTTCACGGTGCCGAGCATCCCGGCGCTGACGCCCTGCCGTGACGCCGGCACGGCTTCCACGATCAGGTTGGGGGCACAGGCGTAGAACGCTCCGAACCCGAGGCCTGCGACAGCGGAGAAGAGTGCGTACTGCCACGTGGAGTGCGGGAAGAACGCGAAGAGTGCGGTGGAGGCGGTGAGAGTCGCCATCGCAAGGATCATGGGGATACGCGGCCCCACTGCTCGTGACCAAAAGCCCGCCCCGGCGCCCGACAGCATGCCGACACCGCCGGAGTAGACGGCCGAATAGATCGCGTAACCCAGGAACGAGGCCCCCAGCGCGTAGGACAACGGACTGCTGAACGTGATGTGTACCAGGGCCAGTACCGAGGCAGGGAGCGATCCCTCTGCCTGGGAAGCGACCTGCTCCAGGACCGAGGCGCGCAGCTGGAGGGCCGTAGGGGTCTGCATCATGTACGGGACTCCGTACCCCAGGGTGCCGATCACGATGCTCCCCAGCGCTGCCAGGACCAGGACCGTCAGGACCTTCCGCGAGAAGAGCAGATCCATCTCGATGACCGGTTCCGAGACCCGTCGCTCCACCAGCACGAACAGCGCCAGCAACGCCAACCCGCCGACCAACCACGCCCAAGCGGTGGGGCGGCCCCACCCCCACGACGCCCCCTTGGACACGTACAGCAGGACCAGGCCCACACCGCCCGCCAGCAACACCGCCCCGAGCACGTCCAGGCGCTGGTGGACGCGCAGCTTGCTCTCCGGGACGAACAGCCACACCAGCGCCATCATGACCGTCGCGAAGACCAGCATGACCCAGAAGAGCGAGCGCCAGGAGTGGTGATCGAGCAGCCAGCCGCCGAGCAAGGGGGCCACGAAGGCGGTCATCCCCAGGCCGGCGGCCACGATGCCGATCGCCGTCGGGACGTGACGGCGCGGCAGGACGTCACGGAACAGTCCGTAGGCCACGGTAGGGGCAGCCACCGCGACGGCCTCCAGGGCGCGTCCCACCAGGAACAGCGCCCATGTTGATGTCAGCGCACAGATCAGAGTGCCGACGATGAACGAGAAGCCGCACACCAGCAAGATGCGCCGCTTCCCCCACAGGTCCGACATCTTCCCCAGCACGGGCGTGCAGACACCGCCTACCAGTCCGAAGAGGATGGCGATCCAGCTGATGTCCGCACCCACCTCCGGGAAGGAGGGAGCGATCTGCCGAGCGGCCGCCGCGACCATTGTGTACTGCAAGGACGCGAGCTCCGCGAACAGCACCACAATCGCGACTACGCAGAAGACTCGCGCGGCCGACGCATCCTCCAGGCGGCCGCCCCCGCCCGGTGCGGACGTCAGCGCACCCGTGTAACCAGTCACCCAAACCTCCGCATGGTGAAGGAGCCGGGGAGGGCCCCGCACCAGCTTTCCTGGCCACCGTCGCAGCCCACGGAACGCCCGCCCGCTCTGACTCCACATGGCACGGGGCGTCCATCCAAGAGGGTGTATAGGGCCTTCGTAGCCGATATCGGGCTTCTGGCGCCGAGCGCCGATCACTTTTGTGTCCCTACATGCTCAGAACTGCCTCCTAGCAAGCATATTGACGCACGGAACATGCTGTTCCACGATGGGTCCCGTGCGGAGAGCAACGGCGCTCCCGAGCGCGATCCCCCTCGAGCGCCGCCAGCACGACGGAAGCCTCAGAGCCCGGCCGAGGTCACTTCACGCCGCACCTTCCTCGCCCCCACGCAGTCAGGATCCGCAGAGCCATGCCCAGAACCAATCCACGCCTTCGAGGCCGTCTTGCCCTCACGATCGGCCTGACGCTCGCCGTGGGCGGCGTCGCTGTCTCCCAGGCCGTGCCGGGACCGTCGGCCGCCCCTGTGGCGGCCACCGCCCGTCCCGCCGCGCCAGGCCCGGGAGCCACGGTCACCGTCGCGGCCGTGGGCGACATCTGCGGTACCGCCTGCAACCAGACGGACGACATCGTGACCGCCATGGCCCCCCACGCCGTCATCACGGCAGGCGACAACGCCTACGAGACGGGCACCTTGGCAGAGTTCAACGCCCAATACGACCCGAACTGGGGCAAGTTCAACTCGATCGCGTACCCCTCGCCCGGGAATCACGAGTACTACACGACCGGGGCCGTGGGCTACTTCGACTACTTCGAGGGCAAGGGCGTCCCGACCGGAGGCCGCGGCAAGGGCTACTACAGCTACGACCTCGGCGACTGGCACATCGTGGCTCTGAACTCGAGCGTGAGCCACAGTGCCGGCAGCGCCCAGGAGCAGTGGCTGCGGGCGGATCTCGCGGAAAGCGACAGGCCCTGCACCATGGCGTACATGCACCACCCCCGGTTCTCCTCGGGGAAGCACGGCGACAACGCCGGCACGGCGGACGTGTACAAGGCGCTCACCGACTACAACGCCGATGTCGCCGTCTTCGGTCACGACCATCACTACCAGCGCTTCGCTCCGGCGATGGCCGACGGCACGCAGAACCCGAACGGGCTGCGGACGTTCGTCATCGGTACCGGCGGCCGGGCTCTGTACTCCGAGCAACGCACCACGACGGGGCCCTCCGAGGTGTTCCAGAACAACACCTTCGGGGTGGGACGCTTCGACCTGTCCGCCACCGGCTACACGTTCTCGTTCAAGCCGGTCGCCGGCCGTACCTTCACGGACAGCGTGAGCGGCAGCTGCCACGCCAAGTCCGGTCCCGCGGGAACCGCCCCGATCGTGTCCGGTGCGACCTACGAGGCCCGCCTCGCCGGCGGCAACGCGATCACCAACCCGAACTCGTCGACCTCGAGCGGCACCCAGCTCGTTGCGTCGGGTGCCAACGGAGGCGTCAACCAGCGCTGGACCATCACGCGCAACAGCGACGGGACCTACCAGCTCAAGAACGCCGCCTCAGGGATGTGCGCCGACAACGCGGGCTCGTCCACCACCGCCGGGTCGAAGATCATCCAGTGGCCCTGCACCGGCGGCGGCAATCAGCGGTGGTCCATCGTCCGCAGCAGTGGCGGGAACGGCTACGAGCTGGTCAACCAGGTCGGCGGACTCGCCCTGTCGGCATCGGCCGCGAGCAGCGGAGCCGTCCTGACCCAGCAGCCCCGTGCCGGCGGCGCCCTGCAGACCTGGCGCTTCGTCAAGCTCCCCTGACCAGTACGACCGCACGACCTGATCCACCGGGAGCCACGACATGTACCTGTCCCATGCCCGTGCCGCCGACCGGCACGGCGACGGCGGTCCGGGCCGCAGGGTGTCCAAGCGCACCACCGCGGCCCTCCCGCCCACCGTCCTGGCGCTCGGCTGGGTCAGCCTGGTCACCGACGCCTCGACGGAGATGGTGACCGCTGTCCTGCCCATGTACCTGGTCTACGGTCTTGGCATCGGGTTTCTCCAGCTCGGCGCCCTGGACGGGCTGTACACCGGGGCGACCGCGCTGTTCCGGCTCGGCGGCGGCTACGCCGCCGACCGGCTGCGGCGGCCGAAGGCCGTGGCCACGGCCGGATACGCGCTGTCGGCCCTGAGCAGGCTCGCACTGCCCGCGGTGGGAACATCCGTCGCAGGCCTGAGCACGGTGGTCGCGGCGGACCGGGTCGGCAAGGGCATCCGTACCGCGCCGAGAGACGCGATGATCTCAGGGGTCTCTCCCGAGGCGGATCTCGGCAGAGCGTTCGGCGTGCACCGTGCGATGGACACCTGCGGGGCTCTGCTGGGGCCGCTGCTGGCCTTCGCCGTTCTGTTCGCCGTCCCCGGCGGGTACGACACCGCCTTCGCCGTCAGCTTCTGCCTCGCCGCGGCCGGGGTCGTCATCCTGCTCTTCTTCGTCGACGGACGCGCCGCCGCGGCACCTGGAGAGGACCGCCTCCGGAGCGTGCGCGCAGGCGTGACCGCGTGCCGTGAACCCAAGGTCCGTCGCTGTCTCCTCGCCACCGCGCTGCTGGGCGTGTTCACCATCGGCGACATGTCCTTGTTCGTCGGAGTCCAGCTGCGCCTGGACGCACCGGCCGCAGCCCTTCCACTGCTGCCGCTGATCACCGCAGGGGTGTTCATGGCGGCTGCGGCACCCGTGGGACGGCTCGCCGACCGGTTCGGACGACGGCGCACGTTCGTCGTCGGCCACACAGCGGCCGCCTGTGCGTACCTCGTCGTCCTGGCCGCGCCTCTCGACGGCTGGCCCGCCGTCATCGCGGTTCTGGTGTTGCACGGTCTCTTCTACGCCGCGACCGACGGCGTGCTGATGGCCTACGTCGCCCCGCACCTCCCGGAGAACGCCCGCACCACAGGCCTGGCCGTCTTCCAGAGCGTTCAGGCGATCGGCCGGGCACTCGGAGCCATCACATTCGGCGCCCTCGCCGCGTGGCACGGGCTCGCGACGGCGTTCACCGTCTTTTCGGCAGGGATGGCGGCCGTGATCGTCGGCGCCGCCCTCTACCTCCACCGGAGCTCCCGATGAACAGCCGTCGTGCGACCGGCGCCACACTCGCCGGATTTCTGCTGGCCACTGCGGGCGGGATCGTCGCATGGCAGAGCGTCGGAGCAGGCACCGGTGCCGACGCACTGGACCTCAGGCTGCCCGGCACCGTGATCACCGTGAGCGCCGGCGCACGCGTCGAGCAATCGACCCGCAACGGCGAACACCTCGCCGACGGCCCGGACTGCACGCGGGCGGCCGTCGCCGCCGGCGTCCTCGTCTGCCTGCAAGGGCTGCCCGGTCCGTTCTCGTCCGAGGTCCGCGTCTACCGCTCCGGACGGACGTCACCCGCGGTGACGCTCCCGGTGTGGGGCGAGCCGAGCAGGGCTCGGGTGTCCCCGTCGGGGAATCTGGTCGCCTGGACGGTGTTCCGTTCGGGCGACTCGTACATGCAGGAGGGTCGGTTCTCCACCACGGCCGGACTCTACGATCTGCGCGACGGCACCCATGTCGGGTCCCTGGAGGACTTCTCCGTGGTCGTCGATGGCAGCCCCCACCAGGAAGAGGACATGAACTTCTGGGGCATCACGTTCGCCGCGGACGACCGCACCTTCTACGCGACGATGGCGAGCCGCGGCACGACCTGGCTGATGCGCGGGGACCTCCGGGAGCGATCCCTCACCGCCGTCCGCGAGAACGTGGAATGCCCCTCGCTCTCCCCCGACGGGACCCGCATCGCGTACAAGAAGCGCACCCACGACGACCGCTGGCGGCTTCACGTGATGAACCTGCGGACGAAGGACGACACCCCGCTCGCCGAGACCGCCCACGTGGACGACCAGCCCGCCTGGCTCGACGACGAAACCATCGCCTACGGCCGCACCGACGGTCCGGGCACCGCGGTCTTCACCGTCGCGGCCGACGGCTCCGGCACACCCCGGCGCCTGATCCGGGGAAGCTCCCCTTCCCTGACGACCGCCTTGCCATGATGTACGTGGTCGTCCCGTCCGGAACTCATCGACGAGTGCTTGCCGTACATGGCGGCCAGGTCGAGGGCGTGTTGTCGACCATGCCGCCGAACCAGCGGCATTGCACGGGCCCCGGGCGTGGCCTCGCCTGCTAACGGGCCACCGGGCTGCACCCTAGCGCCCTGCCCGGCCTGGTGAACGAGGCGATGAACGCCACCGTGCACGAGCCGACGCCTGAGCCGGTCACCGCATTCCAACTCGGCGATGCCTGCGTGGCCGGCAGTCGGCGGACCAGGACGTCCGGGCAGGACAGAGGCGGCCGTCGCCGGAGCGACGGCCGCCTCTGTCCGACTCAGTAGACCTCGAGCTCGTAGACTCGCGCGGCCTGGTTGGTCGTCTGGGTCGGCGTGGTCACCTCGATGCGAACGTACCGCGCGGTGGCGGTCACCGCGTGGACCGTCGTCGCGGCGGTGTTGTTGGTGACGGTCGCACCCGTGGTCCACGTGCTCCCGTCCGGCGACGTCTTGATGGTGAACGCCTTGGTGTTGAAGCTCGACGATTCACCACCCATCGCCGCGTGCTTGACCACGACCTTGCTGAAGGGCCTGCTCGACCCGAGGTCGACCTGCAGCCACTTCGACGTCGCCAGCGTGCAGAACTTGTCGGAGGGCCCGCCGGTCATACTGCCGTTGACAGCCTTGTCCGGGCCTTCCGAGGTGGAGCACGGGGCCGATCCGGTCGCGGGTCGCTTCAGGGCGATGTTGGTCAGCGGGTTGAGCACGGCCCAGTTGGTCGGCGCCGAGGACAGCGTGACGTCGAGGGTGCCTCCGGACTGGATGAAGCTCGACGCCACCTTCCAGTCGGTGTGCGCCACGCCACCCCTGGTGACGGACTGGATGTACTTTCCGCTGCCGATGCCGTTGACCCTCAGCACCACACCGTTGGAGTTCGTGACGGTGGCGCTGGGGAACAGCGGGCTGGACAGGATCATGTCGCCGGATCCGGGCTTGTGCGGGAACAGGCCGAGGGCGGCCCACACGTACCAGGCGGACATGGTGCCGAGGTCGTCGTTGCCGGGCAGGCCGGAGGGTCCGGTGGTGTACACGGTGTCGACGATCTGGCGCACGGTCTCCTGGGTCTTCCAGGGCTTGCCGAGCTCGTTGTAGATCCACGGGGCGTGGATGTCGGGTTCGTTGGTCGGGTCGTACTTCAGGGCGCCGCCGTTGCGCACCAGCCAGTTGCCGTTGGCGTCGTGGAAGAAGTCGTCGAGGCGGGCGGCGGCGGTCGACTTGCCGCCCATGACGGTCGCGAGGCCGGTGACGTCGTGCGGCACCATCCACGTGTACGCGGCGGCGCTGCCCTGGGCGAAGCCGGTCTGGGTGGACGGCGTGAAGCCGCTGACCCAGGAACCGTCCAGGTTGCGCGCCTGCATGTAGCCGGTGGCCGGGTTGTACACGTTCTTCCACCAGCCGGCGCGGTCGGCCATCACGGCCGCCTCGGTGGTGCGGCCCAGCGCGGTGGCCCACTGGGCCAGCGAGAAGTCCGAGATCGAGGCTTCCATCGTCTCGGCGGCGCCGCCCCAGCAGTGGCAGACGTCATTGGCCGAGTACTTCGACTGCATGTACTGCTCGAGGTTGGGGCGCTGGCCCACGCACTGGCCCGAGCAGCCCGCGCTCGACAGGCCGTCCGCGTGCGGGACCGTGGCCTGCTTGTACAGGGACGTGAAGGCGCCGTTGTAGTCGAAGTTGCGCACGCCCATCGCGTAGAAGGTCGCCAGGGTCACCGCCGAAGGATCGCCGGTCATGACGTGGGTGGCGCCGCTGATGTGCACCCAGCGGTCCCAGACGCCGCCGTTCTGCTTGGCGAAGTTGTACAGCGACTGCGCGAAGTCACCGGCCACCTTCGGCTCCAGCAGCGCGAGCAGCTGGATCTGGGCGCGGTACTGGTCCCAGCCGGAGAAATTGCTGTACTGCGCCGTCTGGCCGGTCGCCAGGCCGTGCGCGACCTGGTCCATGCCCCGGTACTGGCCGTCGGTGTCGCTGATGATGTTGGGCTGCTGCAGGCTGTGGTAGAGCGAGGTGTAGAAGATCTTGCGCTGGTCGGTGGTGCCGCCGGTGATCTGGGCGCGGCCCAGCGTGGTGTCCCACGCGGCCCGCGTCGCGGCGGCCACGCTGTCCACGGTGGTCCCGGACGGCTGCTCGACCTGCAGGTTGCGCTCGGCGCCCGCCAGCGAGACGTAGGAGATGCCGAGCTTCATCGTCACCTGCGCGCCCGGGGCGAAGTTCACGTAGCCGCCCGAGCCCTTGCCGAGCCGGTCGGCTCCGGTGAGGTAGCCCTCGCCGCCGGTCTGGTAGGTGCCGCCGGTCTGGAGGGTCGAGTCCTTCCAGGTCCCGTTCCCGGTGAAGGGCTGGTCGAACTGTGCCGAGAAGTACAGCCGGTAGTACGTCTTCTGGTTGTTGGGACCACCGTTGGCGCGGCGCCCGCAGAACGCACCGGTCAGCACCGACCCGGTCACCTTCCGGTTGGCCACGTCGATGCGGGTTTCGGCGTCCTCGCTGCCGTTGAGCGAGTTGGAGGTGCGGAACAGCAGGCTGGCCGGCGTGCCCGCGGGGAAGCCGATCTTGCCGATCGTGGTGCGCGTGGTGGCGGCGAAGTCGGTCGTCGCACCGTTGGACAGGTTGAGCTTGTAGCGTCCCGGCGTCGCGGACTCACCGGTGTGGCTGAAGTTGCTGGCGTAGACCGCGTCGGTGGTGTCGGCGGTCGGAGAAGAGGTCACGTTGCCGGTGTGCGGGAAGATCGGTACGTCACCCGCGGCACCCGGGTGGCACCCCGCGCCGTTGACATGTGTGAGGGCGAACCCGCGCAGGCGGGTGGTGTTGTAGTCATAGCCGTTGGCGGCGCCGGTGTTGGTCTGGTCCCCGCGCGTGCTCGTCGGGCTCCACGACATCATCCCGAACGGCGCCATCGCGCCAGGGAAGGTGTTACCGCCTCCACTGGACCCGATCAGCACATCGACCTGATCGGAGGGCGCGACGGCGAGGGACTCCGCCTGGGCGGGCACCATGGCCGCCCCACCCAGGACGAGGGCGGCGGCGAGGGCGGTCGCGATGGGCCGGCGTATCCCTCTGAAAGGTGCGTTCGCGTCGCGGCGCAGCCAAAGGCTGCGTATGCGTGATGGAAGGGTGCTCACTTCGTACTCCGGAGGGGTCAGGAGCGTCAGCTGCGTTGATCGGATGCGGAGGGAGGACCACACCCGTATACGGCGCGGCCTACGGATGCGGCGGGACGACCCCATCCGTAGGCCGTGCGTGGTCGGACCGTGCGATGTTCCTCCGGCCCGACGGGACCACTCCCCGGGTTACAACCCGATGTGGCGCGCACAAGCTAAATCATTTTGACTAACTAGAGCAAGACTGTGACGACGTCCAATTCGTAGAGGATCTGCCGGGGGGCGTCGTCAGCCCTTCACGCACACACAGCGGCAGCCGCTCGCGACGCGAGCAGGGCGGTGCGGGCGGCGCCGAGCAGGCCGCCGTGCCGGCCGAGGGTGGACGGCGCCACGGTCACCCGCCTCACAAAGCCGAGGGTGGCGGCGCGTCCGAGGTGCGTGCGCAGCGGGTCGAGGAGCACCGGGCCCGCCGCGGCCACGCCGCCGCCGATCACCACGCGGTCCACGTCGCACAACGTGGCAGTCGCGACGATCCCGCGAGCCAGCGCCTCGGTGCCCCGGTCGAACGCGGCCACCGCCACGGAGTCCCCGCTCGCCGCGCTTGCCGCGAGCGCGCGGGCATCGGCGCCGATCCAGCCCTGTTCGCGGGCCCAGCGGACCATCGACGGGCCGCTGGCGTAGGCCTCGACGCACCCGGTGGCGCCACATACGCATGGCGGGCCCGCCGGGTCCACGACCGTGTGTCCGATGTGACCCGCGTTGCCGCTGGGGCCGGGGTAGGCGGCGCCGTCGAGCACGAGTCCGCCCCCGACCCCGGTGGACACCACGATGCCGAGCATCGACCGGGCGCCGCGCCCGGCGCCGAGCCAGTGCTCACCGAGTGCTGCGGCGATGGCGTCGCCGACGAGGGTGACGGGAATGCCGGGAACGGTCTCGGCCACCAGGTCCACCAGCGGGAAGTCCCTCCAGCCGGGGATGTTCACCGGGCTGACCGTGCCGCGCGAGGGGTCGACCGGCCCGGCACAGGCCACGCCGACCGCGCGGGGCGCCGCGTCGCCGACGATGGTGCGGAGCAGGCCGGTCAGCGCCACGCCGAGTTCAGGCTCGGCCGCTGGGGTGGCCACTTCGGCATGCCGGTGGACGTGGCCTTCCGCGTCCACCAGGCCCGCGCCGAGCTTGGTGCCTCCGATGTCCACCGCGAGCACGAGTTCCTGACTCATGAGGGAGGTCCTTTCTATGGGATCAATCAGACAGAAGCGCCGACAGCTGCGGCGAGTAGGTGGAGTGCAGAACGAGCGCGGCGGCACCGACGACGGCGGCGTCCGCGCCCAGTGGGGAGAGCGTCACGTCGACGGCTCGGATGTGCCTGGACATCACTCTGGTCGCGACAGCCGACCGAACGGTGTCGAGGTAGAGGTCTTCGAGGTGCCGGATGCCATGGCCGCCGAGGACGACGAGGTCCACATCGACCACGTTCACGACGTTGACGACCACCGAGGCGACGTGGTTCGCGGCCTCCTCCAGGACGCCGGTAGCCAGTGAGTCACCCGCGCTCGACGCGTCACAGATCGCGGCGATGTCGATCGACTCGGGATCGGCGCGGAACCGTCCGGTCAGCGCGCTCGCGCCGCCCGCGCTGAGCCTGCGCCGGACCTCCGCCCGGATCGCGGCCGCGCTGACCAGCGTCTCCAGGCAACCCCGGTTGCCGCAATAGCACTCCAGGCCGCCGGGCAGCACCGTAGTGTGCCCGAACTCGCCGGCGTTGAACGAACCGCCCCTGAAGACCTGGTGGTTGAGGACGAGGCCACCGCCGATGCCGGTGCCGAAGAAAACGTACGCGAAGTTCGCCACGCCCCGCCCCGCGCCCGCCCACCGCTCGCCGACCGCGGCGGCGGTGGAGTCGTTGTCGAGCGTGACCGTCAACCCGGTGGCCTCACTGAGCAGCTGCCGTATCGGGACCCGGGTCCAGTGGGCCAGTTGCGGCGGCGCGACCACCATGCCATGTTCCTGGTCGATCGGACCAGGGCTGGCCAGCCCGAGGCCCTGCACCCGCTCGCGCGGCACGTCGGCTTCCGCCAACACGTCCTCCACCAGGCCCGCCATCGCCGCGAGGACCTCGTTCGGGTCCGCGCCCGGCGGTGTCGGGATCCGCTTGGTGACAAGGGGGCGCCCCAGCAGGTCCACCACCACACAGGCCATCTCGGCCGGGTCGAGGTGCAGGCCGACCGCACTGCCCGCATCGGCGTTGATGCGCAGGGTGGTGCGAGGCTTGCCGCCGCTCTTGACCCGGCTGGCGCCGTCCTCCCGCACGATGCCCTCGTCGAGCAGCCTGCGGACGATGCCGGAGACGGTCTGCGGCGTGAGACCTGTGTGCTTGGCGATGGCCACCCGGCTGATGCCGTCGGCGCGCTGGATCTCCTCGAGCACCACGGCCCGGTTGTACCGGCCCACCTTCGGCAGATTCGTGCCTGCTTGTCGCACGGAGGGTCCTCTCTGTCTACGTCCCACGGCATTCTGCCTCACGCCCGTTGACAAAGTAAATCAATTGGATTTACGGTCCGCCACACAGTCGAAACCCTGCGGACATGAGCCCACAGCTCGGACAGGCACACGGCTGTGGCCCCCCAAGCGGACCGGACATAGGAGAAGCCGATGTCACTGACAGCCCTCGTTTCCCGGGGACCAGGATCCCCGGGGCCGCGCGACAGGAATTCTCGGCCGTGAGCGCCCCGGTCCTGCTGGAGATGCGCGCGATCACCAAGACGTTCCCCGGCGTCACCGCGCTGGACGACGTCAACCTGGTGGTCCGTACCGGCGAGATCCACGCGATCTGCGGTGAGAACGGTGCGGGCAAGTCGACGCTGATGAAAGTGCTCAGCGGCGTGCACCCGCACGGCAGCTACGCCGGCGAGATCGTCTACGAGGGCGCGGAGGTGCGGTTCGGCGACATCCGGGCCAGCGAGCGCGCGGGCATCGTCATCATCCACCAGGAGTTGGCTCTGGTGCCCGGCATGTCGATCACCGAGAACGTCTTTCTCGGCAACGAGCCGCGCAGGCGTGGCGGCATCGACTGGAAGCAGGCGCGGCGGCGGGTGCTGGAGCTGATGGCTCAGGTCGGCCTCAAGGAAGACCCGGACACCCTGGTCAAGGACATCGGCGTAGGCAAGCAGCAGCTGGTCGAGATCGCCAAGGCGTTCGCCAAAGACGTACGGCTGCTGATTCTCGACGAGCCCACTGCCGCGCTCAACGAAGACGACTCGCAGCACCTGCTGGACCTGCTGCGCGAGTTCAAGCGGCAGGGCATCACCTCGATCATCATCTCGCACAAACTCAACGAGATCGAGGCCATCGCCGACTCCATCACGATCGTGCGCGACGGGCACACCATCGAGACCCTCGACGTCGCCGCGGACGGGGTCAACGAGGACCGCATCGTGCGCGGCATGGTCGGCCGCGAGTTGAGCAGCCGCTTTCCCGACTACACGCCGGACATCGGCGAGGTGTTCTTCGAGGTCCGGGACTGGACCGTGCGCCACCCGGTCTCCGCCGAACGCCTCGTGTGCAAGAACTCCAACTTCACCGTGCGCCGCGGCGAGGTCGTCGGGTTCGCCGGCCTGATGGGCGCCGGCCGCACCGAACTCGCCATGAGCCTGTTCGGACGGTCGTACGGGGTGTGGCAGGGCGGGCACGTCTACAAGGACGGCAAGGAGATCCAGCTGCAGTCCGTCACGGATGCGATCAAGCACGGACTGGCTTACGTCAGCGAAGACCGCAAGGCGATCGGGCTGAACCTGCTCGACGACATCAAGACCTCGATCGTCGCGGCCAAGCCGTCGAAGGTCGCCCGACACGGGATCCTCGACCAGGTCGCCGAGCACCGCGTCGCCGACCAGTACCGCCGCGACCTGCGGATCAAGACACCGACCGTCGACGAGGGCGTCGCCAAGCTCTCGGGTGGCAACCAGCAGAAAGTCGTGCTGGCCAAGTGGATGTTCACCGACCCCGACCTGCTGATCCTCGACGAGCCGACCCGCGGCATCGACGTGGGTGCCAAGTTCGAGATCTACGGGATCATCCACCGGCTCGCCGGCCAGGGCAAGGGCGTGGTCGTCATCTCCTCGGAGCTGCCTGAGCTCATCGGGCTGTGCGACCGGATCTACACCGTGTGCGAAGGGGCCATCACCGGCGAGGTCGCGCGTGCCGACGCGGACCCGGAACGCCTCATGAAGCAGATGACCACTACGAAGAAGAAGTCGATGTCATGACCGGATTCCAGAACCTCAAGAAGAACCTGTTCGGGGGCACGACCTCCGTCGGCCGTCAGTTCGGCATGATCTTCACACTTGTGGCGATCACCCTGCTGTTCCAGATCCTGACCAACGGCCTCGCGCTCACGTCGGGGAACCTGATCGCGGTCGTCAGTCAGTATTCCTACATCCTCATCCTGGCCATCGGGATGCTGATGGTGATCGTCGCCGGGCACATCGACCTGTCGGTCGGCTCGGTTGCGGCGTTCGTCGGCATCATCGTCGCCAAAGCGATGCAGCACTACGACCTTCCCTGGCCGCTGGCGATCCTGCTGGGCCTGGCGTGCGGCGCGGTCATCGGAGCGTGGCAGGGATTCTGGGTCGCTTATGTCGGCGTCCCGGCGTTCATCGTGACCCTGGCCGGGATGCTGCTGTTCCGCGGCGGCAACCAGTTCATCGGCAACGCCGACACCGTGCCCGTACCGGAAGGCTTCCGCGCCATCGGCGCCGGCTACCTGCCGGAGGTCGGCCCCGCCACCGGATACAACAACCTGACCCTGCTGCTCGGTCTCATCGCCTGCGCCGCCGTGGTGTGGCGTGAGATCCGCACGCGGCGCACTCGGGTGCAGATGGGCGCGCAGTCCGCCCCGCTGTGGGCCTCGGGCCTGCGGCTGGCGGTGATGGTGGGCGTCATCGTCTTCGCCACGCTGCGGTTCGCCGGCGGCCGCGTCGGCACCAGCCTGCCCGTGTCGGGCATCATCCTGGGGCTCCTGGTGATCGCCTACTCGTTCTACACCCGCAACACGATCGGCGGCAGGCACATCTACGCCGTGGGCGGCAACGCCCGCGCCGCCGAGCTGTCGGGCGTGAAGCTTCGGCGCGTCAACTTCTTCGTCATGACGAACATGTCGATCCTCGCCGCCCTGGCGGGCCTGATCTTCGTGGCGCGATCGGCCGCCTCCGGCCCCCAGGACGGCCTCAGCTGGGAACTCGACGCCATCGCGGCGGTGTTCATCGGCGGTGCTGCGGTCTCCGGCGGCCTGGGCACCATCAGCGGGTCGATCGTCGGTGGCCTCGTCATGGCCCTGCTCAACAACGGCCTGCAGCTCATGGGCGTCGGCGTGGACCTGGTGCAGATCATCAAGGGTCTGGTCCTGCTGCTCGCGGTCGCCCTCGACGTCTACAACAAGGGCCAGGGCCGGTTCTCCGTAATCGATTCGATCACGCGCCCGTTCCGACGTCAGGAACCGCGGCCTGCCACAGCACCGACCGAGCCGGTCCGCGAAGGCGACAGAGTGTCGTCCGCGGTCTGATCGCCCCCCCAATCGCCGCTCGACGCCAGCTCAAGCGGTAAGCCAAGAAAGGCAATCGAAGATGCGCAACATACTCACCAAGGCCGTCACCGTCGCTGCCGCGGCCGCACTGGCACTCGCCGCCACCGCCTGCTCCTCCGAACGCGAAGGTCAGAGCGGCGGCAGCACCGCCGCCGCCAAGGGCTTCGCGGCGGACAGCCTGATCGGCGTCGCCCTGCCGTCGAAGACTTCGGAGAACTGGGTGCTCGCCGGCGACCTGTTCGCCAACGGCCTCAAGGAGGCGGGGTTCAAGTCCGACGTGCAGTACGCGGGCGCGTCCTCCACAGTGGCCGACCAGCAGGGCCAGATCTCGGCCATGATCACCAAGGGTGCGAAGGTCATCGTCATCGGCGCCGCCGACGCCGCGCAGCTGGCCACCCAGGTGCAGCAGGCCAAGGAATCCGGTGCGGTCGTCATCGCCTACGACCGGCTCATCACCAACACCAAGGACGTCGACTACTACGTCGCCTTCGACAACTTCAAGGTCGGGCAGCTGCAGGGCCAGGCACTGATCGACGGCATGAAGGCCAAGAAGCCGAACGGCCCGTGGACGGTCGAGCTCTTCTCCGGCTCGCCCGACGACAACAACTCGGCGGTGTTCTTCAACGGCGCGATGGATGTCCTCAAGCCCCTGATCGACAAGGGTGACATCGTTGTCGGATCTGGCCAGTCCCAGGTGAAGCAGACCGCGATCCAGGGCTGGAAGGCCGAGAACGCCCAGCAGCGCATGGACTCGCTGCTGACCTCGACCTACAACGGCGGCAAGACCGTCGACGGGGTGCTGTCGCCCAACGACACCCTCGCCCGCGCGATCCTCACCTCCGTCAAGGGAGCCGGCAAGCCGCTTCCGGTCGTGACCGGCCAGGACTCCGAGGTCGAGTCCGTCAAGTCCATCATGGCCGGTGAGCAGTACTCCACGATCAACAAGGACACCCGCAAGCTCGTCGCGGAAGCCATCAAGATGGTCAAGGCGCTGCAGGCCGGCACCACTCCGGAGATCAACGACCCCACGTCCTACGACAACGGGGCCAAGGTGGTCCCGGCCTACCTGCTCCCGCCCGTCATCGTCACCAAGGCCAACGCGGCGGAAGCGTACGCCAACGACCCCAAGCTCGCCCCGCTCACCAAGTAAGAGACCCCCTCTCGCGCGCCCCTCGGCCACACCGCGGGGCGCGCGACCGCATTCCCCGAGGACACCCATGAGCGAACTGCTGCGCCTGGACAACCCGATCCGTACGTACGACTGGGGCTCACACACCGTGCTCGCCGAACTCCTCGGCCGCCCGGCCACCGGCCCGCAGGCCGAGTTGTGGATCGGAGCACACCCGACCGCTCCCTCCCGGCTGCCCGACGGCAGCTCCCTCCTCGACCACATCACCGGCGCGCCCGAACCGATGATCGGCCCCGGCGAGAACCGGCTGCCGTTCCTGCTCAAGGTCCTCGCGGTCGAACGCCCGCTGTCCATCCAGGTCCACCCCGATGCCGGCCAAGCCCGTGACGGCTACGCCGCACGACGCGGTTACCAGGACGCCTGGCCCAAACCGGAACTGATCTACGCCCTCACCCGGTTCGAGGCCCTGTGCGGATTCGCCGACCCGGAACACGCCGCCGCCATCCTGACCTCCGCAGGAGGCGAACGCCTGCGCTATGTCGCCGACGTACTCACGGCCGGCGGCCCACGCGCCGCGGTCGCGGCCCTCACCACATGGCCCGAGCACGACCGCCGCGCCCTCGTCTCCGAGGTCGGTGCGAGCACCACCCCCGACCTCACCTGGCCCCGGCGACTGGCCGAGCAGCACCCCACCGACCCGGGCGTCGTCATCGCGATCCTGATGAACCACGTAATCCTGTCCCCCGGTCAAGCACTCTTCGCCCGCCCCCGCACCCTCCACGCCTACCTCTGCGGCACCGGCGTGGAGATCATGGCCAACTCCGACAATGTCCTGCGCGGCGGCCTCACCACCAAACACGTCGACATCGCCGAACTACAAGCGATCACCGACTTCACCCCGTCGCTCCCCGAACTGGTCGCCCCAGTTCTCCTCGCCAACGGCGAAGCCTCCTTCCCCGCGCCGACCTCCCACTTCCATCTCACCCGGCTGCAGCCGTCAGGGACTCCCATCGAGATCGCCGCCCCAGGTCCCTCCGCTCTGCTCTGCCTCGACGGCAACCTCACCATCACCCGAGGCCCGGCCACCGAGCACCTCGGCCGCGGCGATTCCCTGTTCCTCCCCTACGCAGGCGGACCGGCGAGCGTGACCGGACACGGCCTCGCTTTCCGCGCCTCACTCCCCCGCTGATCCATGAGCTGCGGAAACAACATCCGAGAGCCGACCGCGGAATTCGCCTGGCGCACGTGAGGCCGGTCGGTGGGCATGTCACCTCTCCTGGGACCGCGCCCTCCACCGACCCGCCTGCGGACCGCCGTCCGCGCCTTCGCCGACGAGGCGCAGGCCGCGGGCGAGACCAGCGCCACCTGCCTGTACGCGCTCTACGCCCCCGTCTCCCGCCTGTGCTCCCTGGCCAGCGCGGATGTCCTGCCGGCCGGGGCCACCGGACTCGACGCCTCCTCAATGGGCGCGGCGGACGCGGGCGAGGACCAGAACCGCGTCGTCGGCCGGCGGGGCGGGCAGCAGGCTCGCGAGGATGCGGTCCGCCATTGCTTCCAACGGGCCTGGGGTCCTGGCCAGTTCGGCGCGCAATGCCTTCAGGCCGACGTCGAGGTCCGCGCCTCGTGTCTCGATGAGGCCGTCGGTGTACAGGGCGAGACTCGCGTTCCCGGGGAGTTCGATCTCGATCGTCCGGAAAGGACAGCCGCCGACGCCGAGAGGGACTCCCAGGACCTCGTCGATGGTCTCCACCGTGCCGTCCGGCCGGAGTACCAGGGGCGGGGGGTGACCGGCGCTGGCGATGCGGGCTACGCCGCTCTTCGGGTCGTAGACGATGTACAGGCACGTCGCCAGCTCGATGCCGGCCTCCTGGGCGCATGCGTCGAGCTCGGTGAGGAGGTCGTCGGGCTCGCTGTCGTGCCTGGCCAGAGCCTTGGTGGTGATACGAAGGCGGCCCATGGCGGCGGCGGCCGACACACCGTGCCCCATCACGTCGCCCACCACGAGAACGACTCGGCCGTCGGGCAGGCCGATCACGTCGTACCAGTCGCCGCCGACCTCGGTGATCCGACTGCCGGGTACGTACCGGTGGGCCACGTCCACGTACGGGCTGGTCGCCAACGCGCTGGGCAACAACGCCCGCTGCAGGGTGAGGGCGATGTCCTGGACGCGGCTGTACAGACGGGCGTTGTCCAGGCAGATCGCAGCCCGTGAGGCGAGCTCACCGGCCAGGCTGACATCGTCCCGGGTGAAGGCCGGCCGGCCCGTGGACCGGCCGAACATGGCGATTCCCTGGACCGTACCCCTGGCGATGAGCGGGGCAACGAGGACGCAGGCCAACCCGCTCTCGGCGAAGAGCCGTGCGCGCGACTCGATGAGGACGGTCCGGGCCAGGAACTCCTCGTTCACCACGGCGGAGACGGCGCGACCGGTCCTCAGCATGTCGTGGATGACGGAGCCGGGCGGATACCGCACCCTCTCCACCCCGCTCACGAGTTCGGTGGCCGGAGGGGGCAGGATCGTCCCCGAGGCGATTCTTCGGGTGAACAGCGGTCGCGCCGGGTCGAAGTCCTCTGCCTCGTCCAGCCACTCCACGACTTCGACCACGGCGCCGTCGCAGAAGTCCGGCATTGAAGCGTCGACCAGCTCCTGGGCGGTGACGTTCACGTCCAGGGTGGTCCCGATGCGAGTGGAGGCCCCGTCCAGCAGAGCCAGCCGTCGACGGCTGGCGGTGGCTTCCAGGATGGCCTGTTCCCGGTCGGTCACGTCCAACATCAGCCCGCCCACTCCGGGGCGCGAGCCGACCGCCTGGCTCAGGGGGAAGAGACTCACCGACCGCACCTGGTCACGGTCCGGATGCCCCCGCGGACGCATGCCCACCAGGGTCCCCACGACCGGTGCTCCGCCCAGCGCGACACCGCGGAGCATGCGCTGGTACTCACCGTCGTCGGACATGATCATGATTTCGTCCATGCGCCGCCCGAGGTGGTCCTCGATCGGCAGACCGTCCATGTCGGCGAGCGCCTGGTTGAGATGGACGTACCGGAGGTCCTGGTCGAGCATGACCAGACCGATGGGGCACGTCTCGAAGAGGGCGTCGAGGAAGGCGAGGTTGGTCTTGACCCGATCGAGCTCGTCACTACGGCTCGCCAGGACCATCACCACCGAAGGTCCGCCGGATCCGGTCACGGAGAAGGCCCGGAAGCCGCAGTCGAAGACGGTGCTGTCACGATGCCGGGCCGGCAGCCGCCCCCTCCAGTAACCCTGGGTCCGGCCTCGCTCGGTCAGCCGGGCGCACGGATCGGGGGCGCCCGGGGGCCCGTCGGCGAAGAGAACGGCGCCGGGCCTCGACAGGACGGCGGTGGCGTCATATCCGAAGAGGTCCCGCGCGCCGGGCCCCCAGTAACAGACGAGGTCCCCGTCATCGAGGCCGAAGACGGCCACGGGAACGTGCTCGAGCAGCGTCCCCGGCTCGGACCAGAACGGGCCGTGGGTCTCCTCGCCCCCCGGCCGAGCCGATGGCACGAGATGTCCCCTTCCACTCGCCGTTCCATCCATTATCCGGACGCCATGGGCATTCCGCGGCGCGAAGTGCGCCCTGGCGAGGACTGAGCCGAGAGAAACGCCTCCGGCCGCCGGTGGCCGGCTCAGCGCAGCGGGGCTGACGGCGGCCGGCACGTCGTTGAGCTCGGCGACCGTCGCTCCCCGCTGCCGACGGCCCATAGAGGTTAGAAGATGGAGTATGAGCGACGTACTTGGACACGTCCGACGTCGGCTGCTCGGCTCGACCACGAGCTCTTCGTCTCCCTCTCGGCGTCCCCGCTCAGGAAGCCACCAGGAGCGTCAGGAGCACGACCAGCCCCCCAAGGGAAGGCGGCCGCAGCGTCTGTCCTCCCTGTTGAGCGTGCGCAGCGTGGCCGGCGAGGTGTTCCTCCTGCAGCTGGCCGTCGTGGTGCTGCTCGTCGCCGCCGCGGTGGTGGCGCTCGTGGTGCAAGCCCGGAGCGCCGGCATGGTGGACGCCCGGCACCGTACGCTCGCCGCCGCCGGAACGTTCGCGGAATCTCCGGGAATCGACGCGGCCCTGCGCAGCCCCGATCCGAGCGCAGTGCTACAGCCGAGCGCCGAGGCGGCCCGGAAGATCGCCGGGGTCGACGGCATCAACGTGTACACACTCTCCGGGGTCACCCTCGCCCACAGCGACCCAAGCCAGATCGGGAAGCACGTCGTCGGCCCCTTCTCCAAGGCGGCGGCCGGCCAATCCTTCACCGAGACCTTCGAAGGGTCCCTGGGGCAGTCCGTGGTCTCGGTGGTCCCCGTCAAGGACTCCGACGGCCGCGTCATCGCCATCGTCTCCTCCCCGGTCACGGTCCAGAACGTGCAGAGCATGGTGAACCGGCAGCTGCCGGTCGTACTCGGCAGTGCGGCCGCGGTGCTCGCCCTGTCCGCGGGCGGAACCGCTCTGGTGAGCCGTCGGCTGCTGCGCCGGACCCATGGCCTGGGACCGGCCGAGATAACGAGGATGTACGAGCACCACGACGCGGTGCTGCACGCGGTACGAGAGGGCGTGCTGATCGTCGGCGGCGGCGGACGGCTGCTGCTGGCCAATGACGAGGCGCGGCGGCTGCTGCGGCTGCCCGTGGACGCGGAAGGCCTCCCCGTCACGGACCTGGGTCTGGAGGAGGGGATCGCCGAGCCGATCGCATCGGGCCGTTCCGCGACCGACGAGCTGCACATGGCAGCCGATCGGCTGCTGTCGGTGAACATCCGGCCCACCGCCCCCTACGGGCAGGCCGGGACCGTCGTCACGCTGCGGGACACCACCGAGCTGCGGGCCCTCTCCGGCAGGGCCGAGGTGGCCCGCGAGCGGCTGAAGTTGCTCTACGACGCGGGGTTGCGGGTGGGAACGACGCTGAACGTCGAGCGCACTGCGGAGGAACTGGCGGAGGTGGCGGTCCCACGGTTCGCCGACGTGGTCACGGTCGACCTGCTGGACCCGGTGCTGCGCGGCGAGGAGCCGACCGAAGCGAGCACCGAGATGCGCCGCGCCGCCGCCGTCGGCCTTCAGGGCGACCACCCGCTCTACCCCGTCGGCGAGCTGATCCGGTTCGTTCCCACCAGCCCCATGGCGGCCGGGCTGGCCGACGGCCGTGCCGTCCTGGAGGCGGACCTGCGCGCCACCCACGGCTGGCGGACCCAGGACCCGGCCAACGCCCTGCGGATCCTGGACCGCGGCATCCACTCCTTGATCGCCGTGCCCCTGCGGGCCCGGGGCGTGGTGCTGGGGATGGCCGGCTACTGGCGGGGGCAGGACTCCCCGCCGTTCGACGAGGAGGACGTGTCCTTCTCCGAGGAGCTGACCGCCCGGGCGGCACTGGCCGTCGACAACGCCCGCCGCTACACCCGCGAGCACACCATGGCCGTCACCCTGCAGCGCAGCCTGTTGCCCCGGGGCGTACCGGAGCAGTCCGCCGTCGAGGTCGCGCACCGCTATCTGGCCGCCCAGGCCGGTGTGGGTGGTGACTGGTTCGATGTCATCCCGCTGCCCGGCACCCGGGTGGCCCTGGTGGTCGGCGACGTCGTCGGCCACGGTCTCCACGCAGCCGCCACCATGGGCCGCCTGCGCACCGCCGTGTACAACTTCTCCACCCTCGACCTGCCCCCGGACGAACTCCTGAGCCACCTGGACGAGCTGGTCGCCCACATCGACACCGACGAGCAGGAGTGGCAGGGGATCACCGGAGCCACCTGCCTGTGCGCCATCTACGATCCCGTCTCGGGGCAGGTGACGGCCGCCACCGCCGGGCATCCGGGCCCCGCTCTGGTACACCCCGACGGAACCGTGTCCTTCCCCGAGGTGCCGGTCTCCCCGCCGCTGGGCCTGGGCGAGGGCCTGCCCATGGAGACCATGACGGTCACCCTGCCCGAAGGCTCCCGGCTGGCACTCTTCACCGACGGGCTGATCGAGAGCCGCGACCGCGATCCGGACGCGGGCCTGGCAGCGCTGCGCGCCGCCCTGGCCGGGCCCACCCGCACCCCGGAGGAAACCTGCACCGCGGTGATCGACGCGATGCTGCCCACCAGGCCCAGCGACGACGTCGCGCTGCTGGTCGCCCGTACCCGCCGGCTGGACCCCGCGCGGATCGCCGAGTGGGACGTGCGCCCCGACCCTGCGGCGGTGTCCCCGGTGCGCAACGCCTGCGCCCGCCGACTGGCGGACTGGGGCCTGGAGGACATCGCCTTCACCACGGAACTCATCCTCAGCGAGCTGATAACCAACGCCATCCGCTACGGCACCGAGCCCATCCGGGTGAGGCTGCTGTACGACCGCGGCCTGATCTGCGAGGTCTCCGACGGGTCCAGCACCTCCCCGCACCTGCGCCGAGCCGAGGCCACCGACGAGGGCGGTCGCGGCCTGTTCCTCGTCGCGCAGTTCGCCGAGCGCTGGGGCACCCGCTACACCGCCCGCGGCAAGATCATCTGGAGCGAGCAGGCCCTCCACGACGGGGCCGCACCGCCCGCGATGGATCTCGGGGAGGCGCTCCTGGCCGGGTGGGACGACGAGGGTTTCTGAGAACGCGCCGGTACGGCAGCCGCAGGGAAGACAGCGGACACCACCGTCTGGGACTGCGCTGCCGAGGCCGCCGAACGTACGCTGGCCTCGATCAGTACGCGACCGCCCGTTATGGAGCCTTTGTGCCCGCACCTCGTCTCCGGACAGCCTTCGTCGCCGCCTGCCTGGTCCTCGCGGCGCCCCTCGGCGCCTGCGGGGACAAGCCCACCGCCGCGCCCAGAGCACCCGCGGTGGCCACCTCCGCCGCGGACGCCGGCGGCATGGCAGCACTGACCACAGCGGCGAAGAAAGAGGGCTCGCTCAACACGATCGCGCTCCCGAGCGACTGGGCCAACTACGGCGCACTGATCGACGGCTTCGAGAAGAAGTACGGGATCAAGGTCATCGTGGAGAACCCGGAAGGTACCAGCCAGGACGAGATCAACGCCCTGAAGGAGCACAGGGGCGGAGGCCGCGCCCCCGATGTGATCGACGTGGGGGACTCATTCGCGCAGTCCGCGGCACGGCAGGGCCTGCTCGCTCCGTACAAGGTCGCCGCGTACGACGAGATCCCCAAGGAACAGAAGGACGACCAGGCCCGCTGGTACAACAACTACGGCGGTTACATCTCGATCGGCTGTGACGCCAAGCGCGTCAAGACCTGCCCCGCGACCTTCGCCGACCTGCGCAAGCCCGAATACAAAGGCAAGGTCGCGCTCAACGGCAACCCCACCAAGTCCGGCTCCGCCTTCGCCGCGGTCTACGCGGCGGCCCTGGCGAACGGGGGTTCCTTCGACGACATCCAGCCCGGCATCGACTTCTTCGCCGAGCTCAGCAAGAACGGCAACTTCATCCCGGTCGAATCCACCCCGGCCACGATCGCGAAGGGCCAGACCCCGATCAGCATCGACTGGGACTTCCTCAACCTCGGATACGCCGACGAATTCCGCGAGAACGGCACGGACGTCGACTGGCGGACCGCCATCCCCTTCGACGGCAGCTTCGCTCAGTACTACGCGAACGGGGTGAACAAAGACGCTCCGCACCCCGCGGCGGCACGTCTGTGGCAGGAGTACGTCTTCAGCCCGGAGGGCCAGAACCTCCGGCTCGGCGCCTATGCACGCCCCGTCCTCATGGACGCCATGGAGAAGGACGGCACCCTCGACAAGGCCGCCGCGGAGAAACTGCCGACGGTCGAGGGCACGCCGACGTTTCCGACGGAGGCGCAGACGGAGAAGGCAAGAGAGACCGTCAACCGCGGCTGGGCCGAGGCCGTCTCGAGCTGAGGACCAAGGGCGCTCCTGGCCAGCGTTGCACCGTGCATCGGCGGGCCGAGACCTGATCCCTGCCGAACGCCCCAGTGACGACGCCCGGGGGAAGCCCAGAACGGCCTTCAGCGGGTGAGATCAGCCAAGCTGTCGAGTGCGGTGTCGATCTCTGCCGGCGTGTTGATGGCGGCGGTGCCGATGCGGGTGTAGGTCAAGGTGGACAGCCGCACGCGGGCGGCGGCGGCGTGGTCGACGACCTGCTGATGGGTGTGGCCTGCCACGCTGAAACAGGTGATGCCCGCTGACAGTTCCGGGTCGGCAGGAGTGTGCACGGTGACCCCGCGGATGCGGCTCAGTCCTTGTTTCACCTGGGTCGACAGCTGTGTGATGCGGGTGGCAACGCGCGCTCGGCCCAGCTGCTCATGCAGCGCCACTGCCACGGGCAGAGCGAAGGCATGCTCGAACGCCAGAAACCCGCCAGGCGACAGGGGCGCTGCTCCCCCGCCGCCGATGAAGCTCACGAACGTGGGCCGCAGCTGCTCGAGGACGTCCGGCGCCACCCAGACCAGCCCCGTGCCTCTTGGACCGAAAAGCCATTTGTGCGTTCCGGCGACCACCACGTCCGCGCCCAGTCCGGCGACATCCTCGTCGACTGCCGCCAGCCCGTGCACGCCGTCGACGACCAGCAGGCACCGGTCGGCAGGACTGCGTCCTTCATTGGCCCGGCGCACCACCTCGGCCACCGCACGCACGGGCATCCGAAGCCCCGTGCTCGACTGCACCCACGTGATCCCCACCATTCTGGTGTTCGGGCGTAGCGCCTCGCCGACTGCCGCTGCGATGCCGTCCGCCGTCGCGGTGGCCGGATCGGCGAACCAGGAAACCAGCCGCACTCTGTTGCCATGCTTTTCGGCGGCCAACCGGGCGGCGGTGCGATGGGAGATATGGTCGTGCTCCGTCAAAAGGAACTCTTGTCCCGCACGGGTCACGACGCCGTTGTAGACGACACCCAGCCCGATACTCGTGCTCGCCGTCATCGCGATGTCCTGGGCCCGGCCTCCCAGATAGGTCGCGAGCGACTGGCGAACCCGGGGCCATCCAGTCGGACCGTCGGGCAGCGCCAACCCCGTCGGCACCGACAGAGGATTGGCGTCGACCTGCGCACTCAGATGATCCACCGCATCACGTACGACCTTCGGATGCGAGGCCAGGTAGAACAACGCGAGGTTCGCCCAACCCGGCTCCAGACGAAACTGCGCTCGCAGGGCGTCCCAGTCCACGCCCCCATCAGGCGTAGTGACAGGCAGCTCCTGTGGCGTGGGCACCCTTGCCACGCCGGAGCCGGGCACGAGTGCGACCGCCGCCACTCCCGCAGATCTCGCCAGCAGATCACGCCGACTCGTCATCGACATCCAGCACCCCTTTACACCGCGACCGGCGAAACGGTGGCGGAATAGCTGTCGGTGCCCTTCTGGCGACGAGGTTACGCGAGGTGGCCGCGGGTGCCGACAAACCATCACCCAAGCGGCCTCCGGCAGTGGATCGATGTCAAGTCGTCAGCCCTCATCTGATGAGGGCCGCTGCCGCCGTCTCCATGTCCTCGGCCGCGGTCCAGCGGCCCAGTGACAGCCGCAGCGCCCCGAGCGCGCGGGCCGGATCGAGGCCCATCGCGGTCAGGACGGATGATGGTGTGCGGGTGCCGCTGTGGCAGGCCGAGCCGGTGGAGGCCACGACCTGCTGGGCCGTAGCGAGGAGGCCGAGTGCCGCGCCGATGCTGACATTGAGGGTGTTCGGCCGGCGCTGCTTTCTCCGGCCCGTCCCGCAGCAGCACCGCGATCAGCCGACCCGCCGCCGACACGGACGGGATGGCCCGGCCCCGCGGGCGGTGAGAGACTGGTCTCGACAAAGTGTTTGAGGCATGTGACACACCGGACCTGCCGTGCGTCATCAGCGGTTGTTCGTTGCGGCACTCGCCCTGTTCCTCATGACGGCGCCCGCGTTCAGCGCGGCGGCGCACGGTTCGGCGCAGGGCGAGGAAGTTGCGCGCGGCCCGACCTTCGGCGCCCGAGCCCTGCAGGCTCTGATCGACGGCATCCAGTTCGGCGTCATCATCGCCATCTGCGCCGTCGGCCTGTCCCTGATCTTCGGGACCATCCATCTGATCAACTTCGCGCACGGCGAGCTCGTCACGATCGGCGCGACGTTCGCGTTCTTCCTGAACGCCTCGCCCTCCGGCCCCGGCTGGCATCTGATCCCCGCCGCACTCGGCGCCGTCGCCTTCGGCGCCCTGCTCGGCGCCGCCATCGACCGCGGCCTATGGCGCCCGCTGCGGGCCCGTGGCACGGGTCTCATCAACATGTTCATCGTGACGATCGGCCTGTCGCTGCTCCTGCGGCACCTCGTCCTCGTGCTGTACGGGACCCGCCCCGGCTCCTACGCCCAGTACGACATCCAGGAGGCGATCGACCTCGGCCCGGCCGGCATCACCCCACGGGACCTGATCGTCACCCTGCTGGCCGTGCTCACCCTCCTCGGCGTCGCCGCCCTGCTCCAGAAGACCCGGATCGGCACGGCCATCAGGGCCGTCTCCGCGGACCGCGACCTGGCCGAG
Source organism: Streptomyces sp. NPDC046712 (assembly GCF_040645695.1). Classification (NCBI taxonomy): domain Bacteria; kingdom Bacillati; phylum Actinomycetota; class Actinomycetes; order Kitasatosporales; family Streptomycetaceae; genus Streptomyces; species Streptomyces sp. NPDC046712. Next base: position 183,815 of record NZ_JBEYYW010000008.1, read on the forward strand.
GCATCGGGCATCAACGTCCAGCGCGTGGTGCTCGTCGTCTGGATGCTCGGCGGCGCGCTCGCGGCCCTCGGCGGAGTCTTCTTCGGACTCGTCGAGGTCGTCAGCTGGGACATGGGCTTCAAGCTGCTGCTGCTCATGTTCGCCGGAGTCATCCTCGGCGGTCTCGGCTCCGCGTACGGCGCGATGGTGGGCAGCCTCGTCATCGGCATCGTCGCCCAGATGTCCACGCTGTGGTTCCCGGTCGACCTGCAGTACGCGTGGGCGCTGCTCGCGCTGATCATCGTCCTGCTCGTCCGGCCGCAGGGCATCCTCGGTCAGCGCGAACGCGTCGGATGAGGGGTGGTGAGCCATGGACTTCGAAATCATCCTCTCCGACGCCATCCGATCCGGCATCGGCCCCATCGCCGCGATCTTCGCGCTCTCCGCCATGGGCCTGAACCTGCACTTCGGCTACACCGGGCTGCTCAACTTCGGGCAGGTCGGCTTCATGCTCGTCGGCGGCTACGGAGTGGCGATCACCGTGGCGACCTGGGGCGGCTCGATGTGGCTCGGGGTCCTCGTCGGACTCGCCTCCGCGATCGTCCTCGCCCTGTTGCTCGGCCTGCCGACGCTGCGGCTGCGCGCCGACTATCTCGCCATCACCACCATCGCCGCCGGGGAGACGCTCCGGCTGTTCTACCGCTCCAGCTGGGCCGAGCCCACCACCGGCGGAGTGTTCGGGCTCCAGCGGTTCGCCGGCGAGTTCTACGACCTGAACCCCATCCCCCGAGGCTCGTACGGCTTCTGGCTCATCACGTTCAGCTCGCGCGACCTGTGGGTGATGATCGTCGCCTGGGCGCTCGTCGTCATCGTCGGCCTGCTGCTCGCCGTTCTGATGCGCAGTCCGTGGGGCCGCGTGATCAAGTCGATCCGCGACGACGAGACCGCGGTGCGCAGCCTCGGCAAGAACGTCTACGCGTACAAGATGACGAGCCTCGTCCTGGGCGGTGTGCTCGGCGCGGTCGCCGGCATGCTGCAGGCCATCCAGGTCCAGTCGGTGAGCGCGGACAGCTTCGATCCCGGCGTCACCTTCTTCCTCTACACGTTGCTCATCCTGGGCGGTGCCGGGCGCATCCTCGGTCCCGTCGTCGGCTCGATCCTCTTCTGGTTCGTGCTCACCTTCATCGACAGCGCGTTGCGCCAGGCCATCGACGCGGGCGTCATCTCCTCCGACCTCATCAGTACGTCGGAGATCGGCGCCGTCCGCTTCGCCCTCGTCGGAGTCGCCCTGATCCTTCTCGTCGCGTTCAGACCGCAGGGAATCCTCGGCAGCCGGAAGGAGATGCTGCTCAGTGGCCGATGACACGCACCCCGCGTCCGTCCCGGAACCGGAGCCGGAGCCGGAGCATGTGCGGGAGCCCCTGCCCGTGCCCGAGCCCGCACCTGTGCCTGTACCCGGGCCCGAGCCCGTACCCGGTGTGCCCAAGCCGGACCCGCTGCTCGTCCTCGACGGTGTCACCCGCGCCTTCGGCGGTCTCGTCGCCGTCCAGGTCGATCACCTGGAGGTGCAGCGGGGGACCATCACGGCCCTGATCGGCCCCAACGGCGCCGGAAAGAGCACCCTGTTCAACGTTGTGAGCGGCTTCGACCGGGCCGACGGCGGCCAGTGGTCGTTCGACGGACGGCCGCTCACCGGCCGTCCGGCGCACCGGATCGCCGGGCTCGGCCTGGTCCGCACGTTCCAGCTCACCCGCACCCCCGCCCGGCTCACCGTCCTGGAGAACATGCTCCTCGCCGCCCCGGGACAGCGCGGCGAGCGACTCCTGCCCGCACTGCTGCCTCCCATCTGGCGCAGACAGGAGCGCGAGGCCGTGGCCAGGGCCGACGAACTGATCGAACGCTTCCGGCTCACCCGGCTCCGGGACGACTACGCGGGCACGCTCTCCGGCGGCCAGCGCAAGCTGCTCGAACTGGCCCGCGCCCTGATGGCCCGACCGGTGATGCTCCTGCTCGACGAGCCCATGGCGGGAGTGAACCCGGCCCTGACCCAGTCGCTCCTCGGCCACATCACGGCGCTGCGGGACGAGGGCCTGACCGTGTGCTTCGTCGAGCACGACATGGACGTGGTCATGGGCATCAGCGACTGGGTGGCCGTCATGGCGGGCGGGCGGCTGGTGGCCGAGGGCCCACCATCCGCCATCGGCCAGAACCCCGCCGTCGTGGACGCCTACCTCGGCAAGCGCCACGACGAACCCGAGGTGGGCGGAGGAGAGGAGACGTCACCGCCATGAACGAGACACCGGACGAGACACCGGATGGGACACCGGACGAGAGACCAGAGGTGCCTCGCGACTCCGGAGACGGTCCCGCCCTCGTGGCCGACGACATCACCGCCGGCTACCTGCCGGGTGTCGACGTCCTCCGCGGCTGCACCATCGAGGTACGGCAGGGCGAACTGGTCGGGGTCATCGGCCCCAACGGCGCCGGCAAGTCGACCCTCGCCAAGGCCGTCTTCGGGCTTTTGCGCATCCGAAAGGGCAGGGTCCGACTGCACGGCGAGGACGTCACCAACCGGCCCGCGCACGACCTGGTCCGCCGGGGCGTCGGATACGTACCCCAGCTGGCCAACGTCTTCCCCGCGCTCACCGTGGAGGAGAACCTGCGGATGGGCCTGTACCTGCGGCCCAAGTCCTACGCCGCGCGCGCCGCCGCGGTCGAGGAGATCTTCCCGGTGCTCGCTGCCCGCCGGAAGCAGAAGGCGGGTTCCATGTCGGGCGGTGAACGGCAGATGCTCGCCATGGCCCGCGCGCTGATGATGGAGCCGCGGGTGCTGCTGCTCGACGAGCCGTCGGCCGGGCTGTCCCCGATCTACCAGGACCAGGTCTTCGACCGGGTCAAGGAGATCAACGGCGCGGGTGTGGCCGTCCTCATGGTCGAACAGAACGCCCGCAGGTGTCTGCAGATCTGCGCCCGCGGCTACGTGCTCGACCAGGGCCGCAACGCGTACACCGGCGCCGGTCTCGATCTGCTGAACGACCAGAAGGTGATCGATCTGTACCTCGGCACGCTCGCCCGCGTCCGCTGACCTCACCGCGGTGGGTCTGTCTCACTGCGGTGCGCCTGTCTCACTCCGCGCCCTTGCTCACCTCCGTGCGCCTGTCTCACTCCGCGCCCTTGCTCACCTCCGTGCGCACCGTCTTCAGCTCGCCCTTGTCGTTGTACGTGTACACCTCGATCGTCGCCTGGCCCGGCTCACCGGCGTCCGTGAAGTCCAGGGGACCGCTCACACCGTCGTAGTCGATGTCCTTGCCCTCGGCGATCAGCTTCTTGCAGGCGGCGAAGGAATTGCACTTCTCGCCGTCCTTCGTGACCGCGATCATCTCCTCGGCGAACTTCTCCGGGTCGTCCGACTTCGCCTGCTCGGCGGCGAGCGCGACGGTCGTCACGCAGTCGAAGACCTGCGGGGCGAACTGCAGGACGTTCAGGTTCGGCGCGAACGCCTTCAGGGCCTTCACGAACTCGGGGTTCGACGTCGACGCCGGAGCCGTTCCCTTCATGCCGGCGAGTCGGCCGGGGTCGGCAGGCGCCACCAGCTTGGGCAGCTCCTCGCTGCGCAGCCCGTCGGTGCCGTACACGCCGACGCTGTCGGGCCCGAGACCTGCCTCGATCATCCCCTGAAGGATCTGCGCGCCCTCCTCGAAGGCGATCACCACAGTGGCGTCCGGGTTCGAGTTCTTCATCTTCTGGACGACCTGGTCGAAGTTCGTGGCCTTCGGGTCGTACGTCTCGGCGAGCGTCACCGTGGCGCCGCCGTCCTCAAGAGCCTTCTTGGTCGTGTCCAGCAGCCCGCGCCCGTAGTCGTCCGCACGCGCGACCAGGGCCACCCGCTTGTGCCCGTCACCCTGGATCGTCTTCGCAAGGATCGGACCCTGCAGCGCGTCGCTCGGCGCGGTACGGAAGTAGAAGCCGCCGTCGTCGTAGTCGGTGAAGGTGGGCGCCGTGTTGGATCCGGAGCACTGGACGACACCCTCGCCGGTCACCCGGTCGATGATGGCCAGCGACATCCCGGAGGCCGCGGCGCCGATGATCGCGTCGACCCCCGCGTTCAGCAAGCGGTCCGCCGACTGTGCCGCCACCGCCTCCTGGCCTGCCTCGTCGGATCCGACCACCTTCGGAATCGGTTTCCCGAGGACTCCGCCGCCGTCATTGATCACCTTGATTGCGAAATTCGTCGACTGGATCATCGGCGGGCCGAGAAAGGCCAGCTGACCCGTCTCGGGCAGGACGTATCCGAGTTCGAGTACGCCGTCGCCGTCGGCTTCCTGCGCCGCGGCACCGTTTCCCCCGACACCGTTCACACCCCACGCGCCCGCCAGGAGAGCGGCCGCACCCAGGAAGATCGCGGACCGCCGTATCGGCGTTTTCATGTCCGCCTCCCATCAGAGGCTTCTGTACTGCTTCTCTGCGAAGTAGACGCAGAGAACCCTTCTACCCCGAGCGACTAACCGGCGACGGCGCGGCTAAACCGCCGCCATTGCTTCGGCACCCGCTGTGGGCCGGGTGGTCGACTCCACGCCCCGCGGACGCCGAGGCCGTCTGGGCGGTGATCAGCGGTATGTACGCGGCCTGCATGGCCGGGGACGCCGCCGTCGGCGTTCCTGCGCAGCACCGCCGTGTTGCGCACCAGCTCGGCGCGTGACGGCGCTCTGTCCGGACCCTGCGCTAGAGCGCGTCCAAAGCGCTGACCTTCCAGCCTTGGGGGGTGGAGATGAGGGTCATGCGGACGCGGTTGAGGTCGAGGCGGGGGGTGGTGACCTGGGTGCTCGTGGTCAGTTGGTTCATGAAGAGCAGGATGACGGCCCTGTCCGGGGAGGCCGACACCACCGACGCCGCCGGGGCGGCGTCGTCGCCCGGGGGCTTCGCGACCGTGGCCTTGACCACGCCGCGGTACTGCTTGGCAGTCGGGGCGACCACGGTTTGGGTGGTCTTGGCGTACTGGTCGAGGAACGGGTCGGTGAGGTGGGCGCGGGCCGCGGCGAAGTCGCGGTCCAGGTGGCGGTAGTCGTACGAGAGGACGGCCGGTGCAGCCTTGTGTGCCGCGGTGAGCGCGGCCGCGCGTGCCTGGGCCGTGCGCTCGGCCTCTCGGTACCTCCACCCGAGCATGGCGGTGGCCACCACACCCAGTACGACCAGGACAGCGAGCACCGCGCCGAGCCGGCCGGGGCGACCGGCGGTCCGGGCGGTCGGCTTGGGGTCCGGGGTGGCCTCGGGCTCGTTCGGCTGCCTCGCCGCCCTCTCGGCGCGTTTGGCGGCGGCGCGGAGGGTCGCCGTTCGAAGGGTCGTGTTCGCCACGGTTCTGTCTCCTGTCAGCCGACGAATTCGACGTTGGACGTCAGCCACTGTCCGTCCTCGAGGACGAGATCGAGCTGAAGGCGGTAGTTGCGGGACGTGCCCTCGGGGGCGGCGACGTTGGTGACCTTGCTGTCGGCCACCACCAGGACGCGGGCGGTCCGTTCGTCGGCCCGCGCGATACCCGCGTCGAGGATCTGCCCCTCCGAGACCGACTTGTTGTCGGCGACGATCTTCGTCAGCTGCGTGGTCTGGGCCGCGAACTGCTTCTTGAAGTCCCCGGTCGCGCCGTTCAGGACGTTCTTGCTGTCGCGGTCGTAGTGCCGGTAGTCGAGCGAGGTGAAGTTGAGCGCCGACTGGCGGGCGGCGGCCAGGATGTCCTGGTGCCGCCGTTCCTCCTCGTGTCGCTCGTACAGCTGGACACCCAGCCATCCCGAGGCGGCCGTCAGGACGGCGGCCAGGACGGCGAGTACCACCGTGGCCCACCGGTGGCGCAGCGGCCGGGCCGCGTGCGTGAGGAGTACACGGGTCATGCCGTTCATGCCATGGGTCCTACGAGCAGCCATTGCCAGGAGTCCTTTCCGAACACGGTCTGTGCTCCGCCCGTCGAGCCGATACGGACGGACCGTCCGGGAGCGGGCGCGTTCTGGGCGCCGCGTACGGAGGTGTCGCCGCCGCGCGGGGCCGCGCAGTGGGCGTCGGTGTTGGCCCGCCGGTCGGAGGTGTCGGCGGGGTCGCGGCGTTGGGTGGTGCCGTATCCCTGACGGCAGGGCGGCGGGTCGTCGGCGTTGACGACCATGCCGAAGTGGGTGGTGCCGTCGCCGGGGATCACGGTGTAGCTGCCCGCGACGACCACGGGGAAGGTGACCAACGTCTGTTCCACGCCGGGCAGCCGGGCGAGGGTGATCTGGCCGCCGCTGATCAGGTTGCCGAGGAGGACCGGGAGATGGGGCCGGTTGTCCTTCATGAGCGCGTCGACCTCCCGGGCGGCGGAGGTGCCGCCGGCCATCAGTGCGCGGATGTCCCCGTCGCTCGCCTTCACCTGGGCGGTGAGCGCGGCCAGATCACGCGAGAAGGAGGTGATCGCCGAGCCCTGGTCGGCCTGCGTCTTGAGGACCTTCCTGGAGTCCTCGATCAGCGCGATCGTCTCGGGGAGCGAGCCGGACGCCGACTCGACCAGCGCGTTGCCCGAGTCCACGAGCCGGGTCAGGTGCGGGCCGGTGCCGGAGAACGCCTTGCCGAGTTCGTCGACCGTGATCCGCAGGTCCTGCTTGTCCACCGATTCGACCAGCCGGTCCAGGCTCAGGATCATCTCGGTGGTGGGCACCGGCACCCGGGTGTTCCGGCGGGGGATGGTGCTGCCGTCCCGCAGTTCGGGGCCGTTCGCGGAGCGCGGCTGCAGATCCACGTACTGCTCGCCGACGGCCGAGCGGTTCGCCACCACGGCCAGGCTGTCCGCCGGGATGGTGGGTGAGTCCTCCAGAAGAAGGGCCACCGACACGCCGCCGGACTCGGTCAGCCGCAGCTCGCCCACGCGGCCCACGGGCACCCCTCGGTAGGTGACCTCGGCGCCGGAGTAGATGCCTCCGGAGTCGGGGAACTCGGCCCGTACGGTATATCCGCGGTTCAGGAGGCGGTCGACGAGGCCGGTGTACTCCGCACCGACGTAGGACACGCCGGCGGCGGTGATGAGCGCGAAGGCGAGCAACTGGGCTTTGACTGTACGGGTGATCACGGCACCAGTCCCTTCATCAGCAGCTCGGCGAGCGCGAGGTCGACGCCGGGCGGGAAGGGGCTGTCGCCCTGACTGTGGTACGAGACGGGATCGGCCGGGGTGCAGAGCGGCAGGCACTCCAGATCGGCGTCGCCGCCGGGAGCCTCCGGAGCGCCGGGGGTCTTTGAAGGGAGAGGGGTCTTGGGGAGCGCCGGGTTGGGGACGCCCGGGAGCGAGGGGGTGGTGGGGAGCCCGGGCAGCCCGGGAGCGGCGGGCCCTCCGGGCTGCTCTCCGGGCGTCCCGGGCTTCGCGGGCTCGTCGGCCAGGTTGCCGTAGACGCTGCGCAGGTCGAGATCCGCGGTGACCTTGAGGTTGACGTAGTCCCCCTTGATCGCGTCGACGACGTTCCGAGGGAAGGGATAGGTCGTCAAGAGCTCGAGGGCGTTGGGCAGATCGGCGCCCGCCTTGTTCAACTGGCGGAGGATCGGCTGAAGGGCGCGGAGATTGGCGATCACGTCGGCGCGCGACGCGTTGATCACCTTCGTACCGGTCTTGCCGAGCTCGGACAGCGACGTGAGCATGGTGGTCAGCTTGGTCCGCTGGTCGGCAAGCACCTTCAGCGCGGGCGCCACGGTGGTGAGGGCCTGGCCGATCGTCTTCTTCTCCTTGGCGAGGGTGGCGGACAGCTTGTCGATGCCTTCCAGCGCGCGGACGATCTCCTTCTTCTGGGCGTCGAGTCCGCCGATGAAGGTGTTCAGCTCACCGAGCAGGGACTTGACCCGGTCCTCCCGGCCCTCCAGCGCCTTGTTCAGCTCCGTGGTGACGGTCTTGAGCTGAGCGACACCACCACCGTTGAGGAGGGCCGACAGGGCCGACAGAACCTCCTCGATCTCCGGGTTGCGGCCGGAGCGGGACAGCGGGATCCTCGCGCCGTCGTCAAGTCGGCCGACCGGCTTCTCGGTTGTCGGTGCCGACAGCGACACGTACTTCTCGCCGAGCATGCTGGTCTGCCGCAGTTCGGCGATCGCGTTGCCGGGCAGCTTGACGGAGTCGGCGACGCGGAGATGCACGCGGGCGTGCCAGCCGACCAGTTCGACCGTCTCGACGGCGCCGACGGTGACGTTGTTCACCTTCACCGTGGACTGCGGTACGAGATCGAGGACGTCCCGGAACTCGACCGTGACCCGGTAGCTGTCGCCGTCGGCGGCCGCGCCGCCGGGCAGCGGCACGTCGTAGAGGCCGTTGAACTCGCAGCCGGTCAGGAGCAACGAGCCGGCGGCGGCCCACAGTGCCGCCTTTCGCGGAGTGCTCATGTACGGGCCTCCAGGATTCCGCCGAGCGTCTTGTCCATGGAGGGGGCTCCGGTGATCGGGTCTGCCTCGGGCAGCTTGGGCAGGGAGTCGAACAGCTTCTTCAGGTTCTGGCAGTCCGTGCCGGTCTCCCCGGTCGTCTTCAGCAGGGAGCACAACAGGGCGGCCGGGTCCTGGAGCTGCTCGGGATTGCTGCGGGTGTCGAGCGTGCCGGACGCCGGGTTGTAGGCGTTCTGCAGATTGGAGAGACCTGCGGGGACGACGTCGAGGAGCTCTTCGAGGGCGGCGCGCTGCGTGACCAGCACACGGGTCACCTTGGAGAGGCCCTTCACATCGGCGGTCAGGGCCTTCTTGTTCTTCTTCACGAAGTCGGACACGTCGGCGAGTGCCGCCGCCAGGTGCGTGATCGCCGCGGCGAGGTCCTTGCGCTCCCCCGCCAGCTGCTCGGCCACCTTGGCCAGGCTCTCGTTGAACGACCGGACGGAGGCGTCGTCGGCCGCAAGCGCGGCGGTGAAGACCTGGAGGTTCCGTACGGTCCCGAACAGGTCCTGGCGGCCGTCGGACAGGGTGGTGACGGCCTGCGAGAGGTCCTCGACCGTCTGGTGGAGCTGCGTGCCCTGTCCCTGGAGGTTGTCCGCGCTGACGGCGAGCAGCCGGGACAGCGAACCGTCCTTGTTGGCGCCCTGGGGGCCGAGCGCGTCCGATGTCGTACGGAGGCTGTCGAAGACACGGTCCAGCTCGACGGGCACGGCCGTGCGGTGCAGGGGGATGACGGCGCCGCTCTTCATCGCCGGGCCGCCGCGGTGGACGGGGAGAAGCTGGAGGTAACGGTCGCTGACCACCGAGGAGTTGATGATCGCGGCCTTGGCGTCGGGCGGGACCTTGTACTCGGCCGCGTACTCCAGCTCGACCCGGACCCGGTCGCCCTCCGGTGCGATCTCCTTGACCTCGCCGATGCGGACGCCGAGTACGCGCACGTCGGAGCCGGGGTAGATGCCGACCGTACGGGGGAAGTAGGCGGTCACCCGGACCGTGGGCTCCTGGGGCAGGTACACGACGGCGAGAGCCGCGGCCACGACAAGGAGAGTGGCGAGCGCGATACGGCGGATGATCCGCTTGTTCATCGTGATCCTCCTGTCCGTGGGGTCACCGGTGTGGGGGCGACCAGGTTCTGGATGTAGCTGTCGAACCAGCGGCCGTTGCCGAGGGTGTTGGTGAAGACCCTGGCGAAGGGGGCGAGGAGCTGGACGCTGCGGTCGAGGCTCGCCTGGTTGCGTTCCAGCATCTTCACGACGGTGTTCAGGCGGGTGAGTGCCGGCCCGATCGCCGCGCGGTTGTCGCCGACGAGGCCCGAGAGCTGGATACCGAGGGCGACGGAGCTCTTGAGAAGCGCGTGGATGACCTTTCGCCGGGACTCGATCTCCTTGAACAGCTTGTCGCCGTCCTTGACCAGCTTGCTGAACTCCCCCTTCCGTGCGGCGAGCACACCGGTGACGCCGTTCGCGTGGTCGAGGAGTTCGCGCAGCGCCTCGTCGCGGGAGGCCACGGTGCGGGAGATCTTCGAAAGCCCCTGGATGGAGGCTTTGACCTCGGCGGGCGAGTCCTCGAAGGTGGTGGAGAGGGTGTCGAGGGCGGTGGCCAGCTGCTGCTTGTCGATCTGTTCGGTGGTGGTGGTGAGGTCGCTGAAGGCCTCCACCACGTCGTACGCCGGGACGGTCCGGCTCAGCGGGATCTCGCTGCCCGGCTTCAGCCGGCCGGTGCCTTCCGGCTCAAGGGCGAGGTACTTGGCGCCCAGGATCGTCTTGATGCGGATGGACGCGCCGGTCCTGGTCCCGAGCTCCGGGTCCCCCTCGACCCTGAAGGTCACTTTGACGTGGTCGCCGGCCAGCTCGACCTCGTCGACCTTGCCGGTCTTGACGCCGGCGATCCGCACCTCGTCGCCGGGTCGCAGCCCGCCGGCTTCGGAGAAGGCCGCGCTGTACGTGTCGCCACCGCCGATCAGCGGAAGGCTCTCGACGTTGAACGCGGCGGCGATCAGCAGCGCGAGGGTGGTGAGGCCGACGGCGCCGATGGCGACAGGATTCCGTTCACGGAAGGGGATCACCGGCCGCACCTCGCCCGGGCGACATGGAGTTCGGGGGTGATGACCTCGTCGGTCTTCGGCAGGACGATCCGGCCGTCGAAGTCGCAGAGGTAGAAGTTGAACCAGGAGCCGTACGACGCGGTGCCGGTCAGCTTGTTCAGCTTGTTCGGCAGCCGCTGCAGGACGCCCTCCACAGTCTTCTCGTGGTCGTTCAAAGTTCCGGTGAGCTTGGCCAGCTCGGCGATATCGGTCTTCAGCGACGGCCGGGCGTCCTTGAGGAGACCCGAGGTGGCCTCCGTGAGGCCGTTGATGCCCGCCAGCGACTCCCCGATGGGCTTGCGGTCGGCCGAGAGCCCCGAGATCAGCCGTTGCAGCTGGGTGATCAGGTCGGAGAAGCGGGTACTGCGCTGGTCCACCGTCTTCAGCACGGTGTTGAGGTTGGTGATCACGGACCCGATCAACTTGTCGCGTTCGGCGAGCGTCGTGGTGAGCGAGGCCGTGTGCGCGAGCAGGCTGCGGACCGTACCACCCTCACCCTGGAGGGTCTTGACGATCTCGGTGGCGAGCTGGTTCACGTCCTCGGGGCTGAGCGCGGCGAACAGCGGCTTGAAGCCGTTGAGCAGCGCGTTGAGATCGAGTGCCGGTTCGGTACGGGAGAGGGGGATCCGGCCTCCAGGAGCGAGTCGCTTCCCGTTCCCCGCGCCCTCGGTGAGGGCGACGTACCGCTGCCCGACCAGGCTGCGATAGCGGATGACGGCGCGGGTGCTGGTCAGCAGGGGCCGGTCGCGGGAGACGCTGAAGGTGACCTCGGCAAACGCCCGGTCCTTGATCCGGATCCCTTCCACCTCCCCGACCCGCACGCCCGCGACCCGGATGTCGTCGCCCTCCTCCAGGCTGGTGACATCGCTGAACACCGCGGTGTACGTCTCCTGTGGGGCGAAGGAGAGGTTGACGATGGTGGCCGCGAGGACGGCGGTCGCCGCGATGGTGACGACGGCGAAGATGCCGAGCTTGGTGAGCTGAGGGGCCATGGAGCGGGCGTTCGTACGCATCCCGGAACTCATGCGTGGCTCACCGCCGTCCCCCGGGCCAGCGGCCCGAAGAGCAGGGTCGTGACGGCCGGGACCTCATCGGCGGGCAGCCCCATGACCGGGGCCACGAGCGAGGCGACGGCGTACTGTTCGGCCGGTGTCCCGGATACAGGGCCGGCCGAACTCTCGGCCGACGTACCGTCGTCGAGCTTGATCGGCGGTGCCGGGATGTGAGGGTGGGACAGACCTCTGCAGTTCGGGCCTGAGCGGTCGGCATAGCGCGGTTCCTCGCCGGGTCGGTAGGGGGGTCGGGGGCGGACGAACTCCAGGGTGATGCGCATCTTCCCGCCCCTGAACGCCTCTTCGGACGCCGCTTCCTGGCGCACGAGACCGGCCAGCAGGCACGGGTACTCAGGCGAGTAGCGGGCGAACAGCGCGAGCGTGGGGCGGGAGACGCGGCCCAGGGTGATGAGCCGGGCGGAGTTCTCGTCGAGGACACCCTCCGTGGTCTTCGCGGCGGTGGCGGTCCAGGTGAGGAGCGAGGAGAGCTGCTCCTGCTTCTCGACGATCGTCCGGCTGGTGGTGAGGGTGTTGTCCAGGATGCGCAGCAGGTCGGGGGCGGCCTCGCCGTACACCTCGGCCACGTCGGCGAACCGGGAGATGTCCTCCTTGAGGGAGGGCATGTGCGGGTTGAGCCGGCGCAGGTAGGCGTCGAGGCGGGTGAGGTTGTCGCCGATGTCCTCGCCGCGCCCTTCGAGCGCGGTGGAGAACGCGGAGAGCGTGGCGTTCAGCTTCGCGGGCTGCACGGTGCGGAGCAGCGGCAGCAGGTCGTTCATCAGCCGCTGGAGCTCGATGCCGACCGTGGTGCGGTCCTGAGTGATGACGTCACCGGCGCGGATGGCCCGGGTGGACGACGTGGGTGGCGCGACGAGGTCGACGTACTTCTCGCCGAACAGGGTCTTGGGCAGCAGCCGTGCGTGGACGTCGGCCGGGATGAGGGAGACGTGCTCCGGCTTGAGCGCGATCCCGAGCGTGGCCTTCTCTCCGTCGGCCCGCACCTCGCGCACCTCGCCCACGAGCAGCCCGCGCAGCTTGACGTCGGCGCGCGGTTCCAGCTGGTTGCCGAGGGTGTCGGCCTCCAGGGTGATCCGTACGACCGGGGTGAACGCCTGCTGGTAGACGGCGACGGACAGCGAGAGGAGCAGGGCGACGACGACGATGAAGACGATCCCGTACAGCCTCAGTCCGATGGTGCGACGCATCTGCCCCTACCCCGCTATCCGTACGGTCGTGTGGGAGCCCCAGATCGCCAGGCTGAGGAAGAAGTCGAGGACGTTGATGGCCACGATGGACGTCCGTACACCGCGCCCGACGGCGACGCCGACGCCCGCCGGGCCGCCGCTCGCGTAGTAGCCGTGGTAGCAGTGGACCAGGATGATCACGAGGGCGAAGACGATGACCTTGCCGAAGGACCACAGCACGTCGACCGGCGGCAGGTACTGCTGGAAGTAGTGGTCGTACGTTCCGCTGGACTGGCCGTAGTAGCCGGTGGTGATGGTCCGGGCGGCGAAGTAGGAGGACAGCAGCCCGATCACGTACAGCGGGATCACGGCCACGAAGCCGGCGATCATCCGGGTGGTGACCAGGAACGGCAGTGAGGGGACGCCCATCACCTCCAGCGCGTCGGTCTCCTCGCTGATCCGCATCGCGCCGAGCTGGGCGGTGAATCCGGCGCCGACCGTCGCCGAGAGTGCGAGCCCGGCGACGAGTGGGGCGATCTCGCGGGTGTTGAAGTACGCGGAGAGGAAGGCCACGAAGTTGGAGGTGCCGAGCTGGTTGAGCGCGGCGTAGCCCTGGAGGCCGACCTCGGTGCCGGTGAAGAAGGAGAGGAAGGCGATGACGCCGACCGTGCCGCCGACGACGGCCAGCGCGCCACGGCCGAAGCTCACCTCGGCCAGCAGGCGCAGGACTTCCTTCTTGTAGCGGCGCAGGGTGCGGCCGGTCCAGGCGAGGGAGCGGCCGTAGAAGACCAGTTGCGTGCCCAGCTCCTCCAGGGAGTGCAGTGGGCGGTCGAGAACTCGGTCGAAAGGTCGTCGCACAACTAACCTCTCTGCGGGACGATTTGGAAGTACACGGCGGTCAGCACGAAGTTCGTCACGAACAGCAACATGAAGGTGATGACCACGGACTGGTTCACGGCGTCGCCGACGCCCTTCGGACCGCCCTTGGCGGTCAGGCCCTTGTACGAGGCGACGATCGCGGCGATGGCGCCGAAGACGAGCGCCTTCAGTTCGGCCGCCCACAGGTCCGACAGCTGGGCGAGGGTGGTGAAGGAGGCCAGATAGGCGCCGGGGGTGCCGTTCTGCAGGACGACGTTGAAGAAGTAGCCGCCGGCCACGCCGACCACCGAGACCAGGCCGTTGAGCAGGACCGCCACCAGCATGGTGGCCAGTACCCGGGGTACGACGAGACGGTGGATCGGGTCGATGCCGAGGACCTGCATCGCGTCGATCTCCTCCCGGATCTTGCGCGCCCCGAGGTCGGCGCAGATCGCGGTGCCGCCGGCGCCCGCGATGAGCAGCGCCGTGACGATGGGGGACGCCTCGCGCAGTACGGCGAGTACGGAGGCGGCGCCGGAGAACGACTGGGCGCCGAGCTGCCGGGTCAGGCCGCCGATCTGGAGCGCGATGACGGCGCCGAAGGGGATGGACACCAGGGCGGTGGGGAGGATGGTGACGCTTGCGACGAACCACGCCTGCTGGATGAACTCCCGTACCTGGAAAGGGCGTCGAGGGAGGGTTCGTAGAACGTCGAGGGCCATGGCGAAGAGGCTGCCGGAGTGGCGGAGGGCTCCTGTCGGGGAAAGGCTCATGCGTCAGCCGCCTCCGGTGTGTGGAGCTTCGCCTCGCCGTCGGCGATCGCCTGCCAGCGGGGCGGCCGGGTGATCCCGGGGCTCGGCAGCAGACGCGGCGTCATGGCGGGGGCGGGGTGGTCGCCGTCGTTCAGATCGGCCAGCTCCTGTTCGACCTGGGCGGCGTCCTTCTCCTCGGCCATTCCGATCGGCCCCTGCATACGGCCGTTGAGGAACTGTCGTACGACGGGCTCGTCGCTGGTGAGCAGCTGCTTCCGCGGGCCGAACATCACCAGCTCGCGGCGGAAGAGCAGTCCGATGTTGTCCGGGACCTGGCGGGCCGAGGCGATGTCGTGGGTGACGATCAGGAAGGTCGCGTCGATCTGCGCGTTGAGGTCCACGATCAGCTGGTTGAGGTAGGCCACCCGCACCGGGTCGAGCCCCGAGTCGGGCTCGTCGAACAGGATGATCTCCGGGTCGAGCACCAGCGCCCGTGCCAGGCCCGCCCGCTTGCGCATACCGCCGGATATCTCGCCGGGCAGCTTCTCCTCGGCGCCGATCAGACCGACCATGTCCATTTTCTCCAGGACGATCCGTCTGACCTCGCTCTCCGGTTTGCGGGTGTGTTCGCGCAGCGGGAAGGCGATGTTGTCGTAGAGACTCATGGACCCGAAGAGGGCGCCGTCCTGGAACAGCACACCGAAGAGCTTGCGCACCTCGTACAGGTCGTGTTCGCGGAGCTTGGTGATGTCCTGTCCATCGATCCGGATCGATCCGCGTTCCGGCTTGAGCAGGCCCACGAGCGTCTTCAAGAACACCGACTTGCCCGTGCCCGAAGGACCGAGCATGACGGACACCTCGCCGGCGGGCAGCGTCAGCGACACGTCCTGCCAGATGACCTGGTGGCCGAAGGATTTGGTCAACCCTTCCACGCAGATCTCGACACCCATCCCGTTCACCCTTCAGCGCGGAGCAGCTCGTACGTCTGCTCTACGGGGAAGGGGGGCGGGTCCGTCGCGGAGAATCGAAGATTTTTTACGCGGCGGACATCAGGGGTGTACGGGAGTGTGGGGCAGGGCGTCCGAGACGACCTCCGCGACGGCACTGGCGTCGGGGAGCGGGAGCGTAACCGGCGGTGCCGGTACGACAGGGGTGGCCGGCAGGGACGGCAACGGCGCGGACACTACGGGCACGGCGACTTCTGGCACGGCGACTTCCGGCACGGCCACGTCGGGCACCGTCACCGTCAACGGCGCCGGAGAGGGCTTCTGCGGGAGGGCGGTCGGCGACGGCGCGGCCTCGGCGAACGGCGGCGTCGGCTGTACGGAGGGGGCGGCGGCGGGCACCTCGTAACCGGCCTTCTCCTCCCCCACCTCGACCGCCTCCGAGGTGGCGGGGCGGGCGGGGCGCGCTGTATCCGTGTCGTACGCGAAGGGGATGATCAGGCCCGCCACGGCCAGGGTCACCGCCGCCGATGTCGCGACCAGGGCCTGGGCGGGCACGCCCGCCTGACTCGCCTGGTCCCGGCCGCGCCCGATCAGCCACATGCCGAGGGCCAGCGTGCCGGCCAGCGAGTTGCGCAGCGTACGCCGGGCCCTGGCCAGCAGGGACTCGACGGCCTGGTAGCTCAGCCCCATCTCCTGGGCGATCTGGTCGACGTCCCGGTCCTCCGCCTTCAGCCGGAGGGCCTCCGCCTGGCGGGCGGGCAGCTCCCTGCTCCGGAACGCCACCCAGCTGGCCTCCGCCCGGTCGCACACCGCCTCTTCGAGGGGAACGGGGCCGGGGACGGTGAGCTTCGGAGTCCTGCCCACCTCGGCCTCGCGGTGGACCTGCCGGTACCGGTCGACGCACAGGCGCATGGTCACGGTCGTCAGCCATGCGCCGAGGCGCGCGTCGTCCAGATGTGCGTTCTGCGCGCCGCGCAGCATCGCCTCCTGGACCGCGTCCTCGGCGTCCTCGGCGCTCATGGACCTGCGGCGCGCCACCTTGAGCAGTTGCTCGCGATGGCTCCACATGCGCTGCCACCGCAGGTGGGCCGCTTGGTCCCCCGGTCCGGTCGAGCGGGCAGGATGCATGTCCGTCGTCATGACCGGGGACGCTACCGCCGGGTATCCGGTTCATGGGAGGGGGCGGCGCGCTAGTGAGTCCTAACCGTTGCCGGGAAGCGCTTCCGGCTCGGGCAAGACCCGCCCGACGCCGGGGTCAGGGCCGGTGACCAGGGACGGCAAGGAATCTGGCGCGGTCGCCGGCGACGCCGGTGTCGGCGAGGGCTCGGACGTCGGCTGCGACGTGGGATTCGGCCCCGGCGGGGACGAGGGGGCCGAAGGAGAGGGTGAGGCGCCGGTACGCGGCCCGGGGTCGGCCGTCCCGGTCCGCGCGGTGCCCGGGAACGAGCCGGACGAGGCACCCGTGCCGGAGTCCGTAGCGACATCGGAGCCGCTCAGATCCGGCACCACCCGGTGTCCGTCCCGGAAGTAGCCGTACCAGGACAGAACGACACTCAGGTACTCCCGGGACCGGTTGTAGGAGAGGATCGCGCGGTCGAGGTCCTGCGGCCGGGAGAGGTCGCGTCCGCCCGCGCACAGGTAGCGCCCGGCCGCGAGCGCCGCGTCGTGGACGTTGTGGGGATCGGCCCTCCCGTCGCCGTTGCCGTCGGCTCCCCACCTGGCCCAGGTCGAGGGGATGAACTGCATCGGGCCGACGGCGTGGTCGTAGGACGGGTCGCCGTCGTACGCGCCTCCATCGGTGTCCCGGATCAGGGCGAAGTCCTGGCCGTTCAACTGCGGGCCGATGATGGGCGCGTACGTCGTGCCGTGCGCGTCCACTCTCCCGCCCCGCGCCTGACCCGACTCCACCTGCCCGATCGCGGCGAGCAACTGCCAGCGCAGCGCGCAGCCCGGGCCGGACCGCGCAAGCGCCGCCTCCGCCCGCCGATACGCGGCGAAGACCGTGGCGGGAAGGGCCCCGCGGTCGGCCAGGGCCACGAACGCGGCGCGGGTCGGGGACGGCGCCGGGTTGCGGACCACGAGCGGGGGCAGCTCGCTCAGGTAGAACGAATCACCGGAAGTCCCCGAGTCCGGTGTCGCGCCGGCCTTCGGGACGGCGGCCGACGCCGCGAGGCCCGGCGCCTGTGAACCTGTCAGCGCCGCCATGGCCGCCACCGCGACCGCCGTACCCCTCATGCCTCTGGACATCCGCCCCGACACACGTCCCGCCATCCCTCGGTCCCCTCCCGCTCACGCCACTCCTGTCATCGGCTCTACGGGGCGAGCGGGCGGGTCCGTCGCGCCGGTCGTCGGATTTCTTTTTTCGGGTCCTGGTTTCGGAGTGAATGATTCTGGGACCTCTTGCGCGACTGTCGAACACCCGTCACGTTCTTGACTTCACCACCGCGCGGCCCGCCCTCACGGGCTAGCAGCCGATGCTCCAGCTGCTGTCGGACGACACCGGGCTGACGGAAATCGGTTACGAGAGCGGCCACGCCTCGTTCCCGGAGCTGGGAGCCGACGGCTGCCCGGAGACGCCTCGAGTGCTGGACGATCCTTCGTTCGACTCATCGCTCTCGGCGCCCCTGGACGAGGCGTCCCGTACCTGGCGGGCAGACCTCGGCCGGCCGAGCGTCGGCGAACACGACCTCTACGTCCGTGCGATGCGCGAGGGAACAGCGTCCGAGGTCGCACGGACCACTTTCAGGGTCATGCCGGAAGCGCGGTCGAGTGGCAGGTCGTCGACCGCAACTCCCAGGCGGATCCGGCGGCCTGGCGCCCCGCCACGGGCGTGGACTCCTGGTTGCTCAGCCGGACGACATCGGCGTGCGGCGAGGGCCACAAGTCGCTCGTCGCGCGTCTGGTGAAGCACGACGCCGAGACGGCACGGAGCACCGCACGGGCCCGGCTCCGCGCACTGCCCGGGCGGTCGGAGCTGCCCGCCGTGCGTAGCAGCGCTGTGTGCATCCTCGACGGGTCGGCCTATTTCAACCGCCCCTGGCGACGCGTGGTACCGGGCGCGGAGATCCTCGCGTGCGTACCGCACGGCGAGAGGGTGGTCCCACCGGTGACTCCGGGCGAAGCCAGGCGATTCCCGGAGGCTGACCCGCACGGCCTGGCGCCCGGCGGGCCGCGCGGGGCCGGAGGCGGATGGTGCCGCCTGCCCCGTTCGGCGGTCGTACGTGACCACCGCGAAGTGGGGAGACCGCCGGCACGATGTCGCCGTCCTCGATGGCACTGCGGATCAGATCCTCACACGCGTCGATCCACACCCGGTACGCGAGGGGCAGGTCGCCTGGGTAGGTGAGCTCCATCAGCAGCGCTGTCGGCAGGGGGGAGGGCGTCCCCGCCGTGGGGCGGGCGGAGACGTCGGCGATGCGACTGGGGACCGTTCGGCCCCAGCGAGCTGCCTGTCCTGTGGACCAGACTGGTGGTGTCGGATCCGGGAGGTTCACATGAATACCCAGCCGAGCGTCGGTGCGACAGCCGAGCCTCTCCTGCTCGACGCGGCTCTGCCCGAGTTCCGGTTCTCCCGCCTGGAGTGCGCCCTGATCGCCGCCGCGCCGGACGTCGTGTACGGCGCAGCCCGTGATCTTGACATGCTGTCCATACACTCGCCGCTGTTCGACGTGGTCATGTGGGCACGTGGAGTGCCGGACCGAGTGCGCCGTCGGCCGGTGGCCACACCGCCTTCGATGCGGGTGTCCGACCTGTTCGAAGCCGCCGCAGCCGGTGATCAGGGGAATCTGGCTCAACCCTGGGTTGCCCTGGGTGAGCGCGCGGGGCGCGAGATCGTCTTCGGGGCGGTCGGCAGGGTGTGGAAGCCCACCATCGAGTGGCGCCGTGTCGAACCTGGTGACTACGCGGGCTTCGCGGAGCCCGGCTGGGCGAAGATGGCCGCCGCCTTCGTCGTCCACCCCTACGGGGCACGGCGGTCCCTCCTGACCTACGAAACGCGTACCGCTTGCACCGACCCGGTTTCCACCACACGGTTCGGCCGCTACTGGACGCTGGTTTCCCCGGGAGTCGGCATCGTGCTGCGCGGAGCACTGCGGGCGATCGAAGCGGCAGCGGAGACCGGAGAAGGAAGCGCCTGAGGAGATGAGTCGTGATGCGTGCTGTGATCGTGTACGAGAGCTTGTTCGGCAACACGCGCGAGATCGCTGACGCGATCGGAGAGGGCGTGAAGGAAGCGCACCCGGACGCCGAGGTCGAGTGCGTGCCGGTGGTCGACGCGCTGCCGGAGCGCATCGGCCCCACCGACCTGCTGGTCGTCGGCGGGCCGACCCATATGCGGGGCATGACCACCGGTATGAGCCGGAAGATGGGGCTGAAGGCCGAGGAGCAGGAGGCCGAGAAGGAGGAGCGTCCCTTCACCCCCGAGGAGGGCGCCGAGGGCCCTGGCGTCCGCAACTGGTTCCACGACACGCTCCCGAAGGCCCACACCGGCACCCATGCCGCCGCGGCCTTCGACACCAGGGCTGACATGCGCCTGGCGGGCGCCGCCGCCGGCGGCATCGCACGCCGGCTGCGCGGCCATGGTTATGAACTCGTCGCGGAACCGGAGGGGTTCATCATCGAGGATGTCGACGGGCCGCTGCGCGCAGGTGAACGGGATCGCGCGAGGGCGTGGGGCGCGGCTCTTCAGGTCGCCTGACCGACAGCGGCCGGTGAGGCGAAGAACAGGTCTGTGCACACCCTGGCCGCCGGGCTCGCCGACTCCGGCCGGACTCGGGGGGGTGCCCCTATGTCTTTGGTCAAGGTGGTCGGGTGGCAGTGTGGCTGTCATGAGTGATGACGCGCCTGTTGGGGAGTCGGCCGGCGAAAGCATGCGGCCGTGCGACTTTTGCGGTCATCCGGTCGTGTTGGACTCGGTCGACGAGCGGGACTGTCCCGTGTGCGGCGAGGCCGCTGAGGATCAGCCCGCTGAGGCTGGCCGGGGTTCGTAGAAGGTTCCGTCGCGGAGCATCGCGAACAGGACATCGGCCCTGCGGCGGGCGAGGCAGAGCAGGGCCTGGGTGTGGTGCTTCCCTTGGGCGATCTTCTTGTCGTAGTAGGCCCGCGATGCCGGGTCTCCCAGGGCGGCGAACGCAGAGAGGAAAAAGGCCCGTTTGAGCTGTTTGTTTCCCCTTCGGGAGGGCTGTTCGCCGCGGATCGAGGAGCCGGAGCTCCGGGTCGCGGGCGCGAGTCCGGCGTAGGCGGCGAGGTGGCCGGCGGTCGGGAAGGTGCTGCCGTCGCCGACCTCGATCAGGATGCGGGCTCCGGTCCTGACGCCGATGCCCGGCATCGACGTCAGGACTTTGGAAAGAGGGTGGTCCTCCAGGAGTTCCTCGATCCGCCCGGCCAGCAGCTTGCGCTGGTCAAGGACGGCGGCCAGGGATCCGGCCAGGCTCGGGACGATCAGCGCGGCCGCCTCGGTCCCCGGAACGGTCACGGTCTGCTCGTCCAGCGCGTCGAAGATCTCCTCGACCAGCCGCTCGGCCATCCTCGGAGCCTTCGGCCGCAGCAGCGTGACCAGCCGTCGGCGGCCGGCCTTGCGTATCTGTGCCGGCGACCCGAACCGTTCCAGCAGCGTGAGGACGGCCGGGTGCTGCAACCGCGGCCCCAGCACCCGTTCCAGCGACGGATGGATCTGGGTCAGCAGGCCGTGCAGCCGGTTCGCGACCCTCGTTGCCTCGCCGGCCAGGTCGTCGTCGAACCCGACGATCATCTCCAGTTCGGCGATCGTCCCGTCCTCGCCGTCGATCGCCCGCAGCGTGTGCGGCATCGCGCGGGCCGCGTCCGCAATGATGAACGCGTCCTTCGCGTCCGTCTTGGCCTCGCCCGGATAGAGGTCGGCGATCCGCCGCATCGTCAGGCCCGGGAGGTAGGCGACCGGGCAGCCCATGTCCCGTGCGACCGCCAGCGGCAGGGCGCCGATCGAGGCCGGCTGGTCGACCACGACCAGCACCGTCCCGTGCTTGGCCCTCAGCTTGGCGAACAGCTCGCGGAGCTTGGGTTCGGTGTTAGGCAGGCGCTTGTCGAACGCCTTCTTCCCGGCCGGTGTGACGGCGGTGGCGTGGTGCTCGCCCTTGCCGACGTCCAGGCCGAGGAAGACGTCGATGTCGCCGGTGTCGATCACGTGCCAGCCCCTCCATCACGCTTTCGTCCGGCCTTGCCAGGGCACCGAGCTGCCACATCCACGTTACGGAGAGCTCTTCCGGCTCGGGTGAAGCCGGTGCTCAAGCCCCTCATCAGCGGTCCGTCGATGCCTCCGGACCCGGTGACACCACCCCCCGGATCATGAACAACAAGGGGGGGGGGAAGTCATGCCGGTCCCGAAGGCCGGAGGCCCCATTGCGGAGCCACGAAGAAGGTAACGGGGGGGCGGTGGCAACGCCGTGCTCCGCCGGCCAGGACGCGGCACCACCCCTGCGTGCAACCCGGCCCGGGCGGCCTCATCCGACACGTGCCAGAAGGTCGCCCGGTCGGCATCGAGCTTGTGATCAAGAATCCGATGCGCGCCGCACACGGCGGGATGCCGGAGGCGGGTCCGACACGCCTCGCTCGGGCCGAACAGGGCCCCGAGGGGGCCATCCGGCCCTCCTCTCCCGACACATGCCGAGGCAAGACTGGGAGTGGACACCGATCAGGAGGCGCCCGATGAGTACTCCCCCTGACCTGCGGCTCACAGCAGCTCTCTCCGCCGACCAGCGTGACCGGCTGTTGCAGCGCGTCGGCCCGGTGGACTTCGCTCGCCCACCGTCTCTTCTCCGCCCGTGTGCGGCTGCTCGATCTCTACGCCCCGCACGTGTAGATCTTCACCCCTCTGGGAGTACGTGATGACCGCCTCGCGCTACACCGTCAGCGACGTCATGACCCACACCGCCATCGCCATCGGGCGGGACGCGCCGTACAAGGAGATCGTCGCGCTCATGGACCAGTGGAAGGTGAGCGCCTTGCCCGTTCTGGAGGGGGAGGGACGGGTGATTGGGGTCGTGTCGGAGGCCGACCTGCTTCCGAAGGAGGAGTTCCGCACGGACGAGCCGCGCGCGGACGAGTTCGACGCGGCGTCCAAGGCCGGAGCCGTGCGGGCCGGGGAACTCATGTCCAGCCCGGCCGTGACCGTCCATCCTGACGCGACGCTCGCCGAAGCCGCACGGATCATGGCGACGCGGAGGGTGAAGCGCCTGCCCGTGGTCAACGGCGTCGGCATGCTGGAGGGGGTCGTCAGCCGGAGCGACCTGCTCAAGGTGTTCCTCCGTACGGACGCCGAGATCGAAGAGGAGATCCGCCTTTCCATCCTCAGTGAGCCGGCTGCCCCGCCAGGACTGGACGTCTCGGTACTGGAGGGCGTGGCCACCATTCACGGTGCGCTCGCCGACCGGTCGCTGGTGCCGCTGCTCGCCCGAGCCGCGCGGGCTGTGGAGGGTGTCGTCGACGTTCGGATGGATCTCGGTGCCCATGAAGACGCTGCATGACGGACA
The DNA here is from genome assembly GCF_040645695.1 of Streptomyces sp. NPDC046712. Lineage (NCBI taxonomy): Bacteria > Bacillati > Actinomycetota > Actinomycetes > Kitasatosporales > Streptomycetaceae > Streptomyces > Streptomyces sp. NPDC046712. The sequence goes on from NZ_JBEYYW010000008.1 coordinate 206,584, forward strand.
ATCCTTGTGGGGGCGGGTACGAACCCACCAACCGCAGGGATCGCTATGAACGATCTGCCGGCAGCCGATGCACCGACGCGGGTCTTCCTCGTCGACGATCACGAGGTCGTGCGCCGAGGACTGCGCGACCTGATCGACGACGAACCCGACCTTGAGGTGGTCGGAGAGGCGTCGACGGCGGAGCAGGCGCTGGCCCGGGGGCCGGCGCTGCGGCCGGACGTGGCAGTCCTCGACGTGAGGCTGCCGGACGGCGACGGGATCTCCGTCTGCCGGGAGCTGCGCTCGCGGATGCCCGAGCTGGCCTGTCTGATGCTGACCTCGTTCGACGACGAGGACGCGCTGCTCGACGCGATCATGGCCGGTGCGGCCGGATACGTCCTCAAGCAGATCAAGGGGTCAGACCTCGTGTCGGCGGTACGGACCGTGGCCACCGGGCAGTCGATGCTGGACCCGGCCACCACCGCGCGGCTGATGCACTCGCTGCGGGACCCGGAGGCGGCGAAGCCGCCGGAGGACGAGCGGCTCGCGTTGCTGTCCGAGCGAGAGCGGTCCGTACTAGAGCTGATCGGCGAGGGGCTGACCAACCGGCAGATCGCCAAGCGGCTCTATCTGTCGGAGAAGACCGTCAAGAACCACATCTCCCGGCTGCTCGGCAAGCTCGGCGTCGAACGGCGTGTGCAGGCGGCCGTCATCGCCGCGCAGGTCCACGAGCACGACGCCGACGAGGCATAGAGACTCTCACTCCCGCTCGGCCGGGAGCGGGACCCGCCACTCGAGGACTGTGCCGCTGCCCGGCTCAGGTCGCGCGTGGACCGACAGGGTGCCGCCCAGCCGCTCGGCCCGTTCGGACAGGTTCCGCAGTCCGCTACGGGTGCCGTCCGGCGAGATGCCGATACCGTCGTCGCTCACCGTAACCGCCAGGACGCCGTCCTCCGCGACGACCGACACCTCGGCCCGGCGGGCCCGCGCGTGCCGGGCCACGTTGGTGAGCGCTTCACCGATGACCGCGATTGCCTGTTCGGCCGCCTCAGAGGGCACGTCCGTGTCAAGGAGGCCCTCCATGCGCAGTGCGGGGGCGAATCCGAGGGTGGTCGCGGCCTCGTCCACCGCCTTGACCACCCGGTTCCTCAGCTTCGGGGCGGTGCCCGGGGTGTCATGTTCCCGGAGCCCGAAGATGGTCGACCGGATGATCTTGATGGTGGCGTCCAAATCGTCGATCGCCCGCCCCAGCCGGTCCACGGCCTCCGGGTGCTCGACGAACCGCCGGGCGCTCTGGAGCGTCATCCCCGTGGCGAACAGGCGCTGGATCGCCAGGTCGTGCAGGTCACGGGCGATCCGGTCACGGTCCTCCAGAAGGCTCACCTGCTCGGCGTCACGGCGCCGGTCGGCCAGTTCCAGCGCCAGCGCCGCCTGCCCCGCGAATCCGGGGAGAGCGGTGATCTCCGAGCCTGTGAACGGGGGTCGCCCGTGACGCCGCGCGAGGATCAGCACCCCACTGAGTCGCTCCTTGGTGCCGACCGTGACGGCTACCGCCGGGCCGAACCCCTTCCACCGTTGTGGCTGGACAGTGATGCGCGGCTCGCTCTCGACGTCCGCCACCGTGACCAGGCCGTCCTCCTGCGTGAGGGCGGCAGCGGCCAGGGTTCCCTCGCTGCTCGGCAGGACCACGCCCGCGTGCGCTTCGGCCCCCTCACCGCGGGCGAGCGAGCCCCGCAGCTCGCCGCCCGCCCCTACGAGGTAGAAGACCCCCATGTCCGCACCCTCGATGTCGACCGCCTGCTCCAGCATCCCGTCGAGGACCTCGGTCTCCTCCGCGCCGGACAGGAGGGCGCTGGTGAGGTCGGAGCTCGCGGCGAGCCACCGCTGCCGGAGGCGGCCCTCCTCGTAAAGGCGGGCGTTCTCGATCGCGATGCCGGCCGCGACTGCCAGCGTCGTGACGACGGCCTCGTCCTCGGCATCGAAGTCGACTCCTCCACGCTTCTCGGTGAGGTAGAGGTTGCCGAAGACCTCCTCGCGGACCCGGATCGGGACGCCCAGGAAGGTGTGCATCGGCGGATGGTGGGGCGGAAATCCGTACGAGGTGGGGTGCTCCGACAGCTCGGAGAGGCGGAGCGGCTGAGGGTTGCGGATCAGTTCGCCGAGGAGGCCGTGTCCGGAGGGCAGGTCACCGATCTGCTGCCGAAGTTCGTCGCCGATACCGATGGGGAGGAACTCGGAGAGCTTCTTGTCGTCGCCGATGACGCCCAGGGCACCGTACTCGGCGTCCACGAGGGTCACGGCGGCCTCCACGATGCCGCGCAGCACCTGCGGCAGGGCGAGTTCCCTGCCCACGGACATGACGGCTTCGAGCAGCCCGTTGAGCCGGTCCCTGGTGCCCCGCACTTCGTCGATGCGCGCCTGGAGCTCGTCGAGCAGCTCGTCGAGTCGCAGCCGGGGAAGCCTGCTTTCCGCCGGCCCCGGGCCCTCCCGCTCCATCGCCACCTCCGGCCATGGGGAACGCGTGGTCCGCCCCTGATGGGCGCTCCTTCACGGTAGTCCCGATGTGCCGGACGCTCCTGCCGGAATGCCACGCGCGGAAGGCGGTGCGGACGAGTCGTGCCGCGAGGAACCCGACGGGAGCACCGGCCACGGCGATGCCGGCACCCGCCCATCCGAGCGGTTCGGTCTCCAGCGCCGAGCTCAGGAAGGGCACGTAGAGCGCCGCCACGGCCGGCAGGGCGGAGGCGAGGACGGACAGTGGAAGGAACGGGTTCTTTCGGGTGAACAGCCGGCCTAGGAGTCCCAGGACGACACCGAGCTGAGCGTGGAGAAGGGCGAGGAAGAGAACGCTCTGCCAGGCGAGGCAGAGCGGCGCGGCGAGTCCCTCCCCTAGGGAGCCCGTCGTGACGACGGCGGCCAGAAGCAGGCGCTGCCAGGCTCCTCCGCCGAGGATGTGCTGGTCATGACGTGCTCCCATGTCCGGGCCCTTGCCGAGGGATGAGCTCCACGGGGCAGTGGGCGTGTTGCAGCAGGGTCAGCGTGATCCGGCCGAGCGTCGGTCCGAGGTAGCCGGGCGATCGCCGACCGCCGACGACCAGAAGGTCGGCCTGGTGCGACGCGTCGACGAGGGCTCCGGGCACACTGTGGCTCTTCTGGCCGTCGGCGTGCACCGTCAGGTTCGGGAACTCCTCCCGGACCCGGTCCGAGATCGAGGTGAGTACGCGTACGTGATCGCGGACGTTCCCGTCGCCACCGTTGCGCAACGCGGCCCGTGAGCCGACGGACAGCCCCACACTCCAGATGTGCAGGAGCCGCAGAGGCACCTTTCGCAGCAGGGCTTCGCGGGCCGCCGCACGGGCGCAGCCCACGTCGGCCTCGTTCCGGACCGCCGCGAGAACCGAGCCGGCCTCGACGGGCTCCGCGGCCCCGCGCACCACGACCACGGGTGTGGTGGCGCCGGCCGCGACCTCGAGACCGACCGATCCGAGCACCAGCGAGGAGAACCCGCCAAGACCCCGGTGTCCGACGACGATCGTGCCGGTCAGGGCGGCGGCTCGGCGCAGACTGCCGGGAGCCGGGCCATCGGTGAGTTCCTTGACGACCGCCAGCTCGGGGTGGCGCTCCGTGACCGCCTCGGCGGTCCGGTCGAGCAGCTCCCGCCCGGCTTGCCGGATCCTGACGAGCTCCACCTCGGACAGAAACGGGACCGGGGCGTCCGTGTCCGCCGCATGAACGAGGCAGAGAGTGCTGCCCCGCAGGGCCGCCTCCGCTGCCGCCCACATCACCGCCGTGTGTGCGGACGGCGATCCGTCGACGCCGACGACGACCCTGCCCAGACCGGGACGGGCTGTGGCTGCGTTCATGGCTCCTCCTCGCAGGGTCCGAGGGACCTCCTTCCACCCTGGCAGCTGGTTCCGGTGGCCGCAGGGCCGCTGGGGGCAAGGACGGGACCAAAGGTCCCCCATCTCCTGGCCCGGCAGGGCGCGGACCCGGCAATGACGAGCCCGTTCGGTCCTGAGGGTGGACCATTCGGCCCTCGCCGACCCCGAGCGCGCGTCGGAGGGTGGTGATGCGGGACAGCACCGTCCGAACCCTCTGACAGGAGGCGCGGCGATGAAACACATGAAGGTCGGCGGTCTGATGACCGACGACGTGGTCTCCGCCGTCCCTGCGACGTCGTTCAGGGAGGTGGCGAAGATGCTCGCCGAGCACGACATCAGCGGCGTCCCTGTCGTGGACGAGGACGACCATGTCGTCGGAGTCGTCTCCGAGAGCGACCTCCTGGCCCGCCACGAGCTGACCGCACGGGACCTGATGACCGAACCGGCCGTGACGGTTCACGCCGAGGAGACGGTGGCGAACGCGGCACGACTGATGGTGCGCCGCGGAGTCGAGCGCCTGCCCGTGGTCGACGAGGAGGAACGACTTGTAGGCATCGTGACCCGCCGCGATCTGCTCTGCGTCTACCTCCGCCCGGACTCGGAGATACGGCGCCGCATCCGTGAGGACGTCCTCACGGATGCCATGGGCCTGCCCGGGGACGCGGTGGACGTGCACGTCCTCGACGGCGTGGTGACGCTTGGGGGTCGCGTCCGGCGGCAAAGTCAGGCCCTGATGCTCCTCGGACTCGCCGAGCGCGTGGACGGCGTCGTGGCCGTCGTGGACCGGCTGTCCTTCCACGAGGACGACACACGTCTCACATCCTCCACCCGGACTCCGCACGACATCTCTTGGTGACTCACCTCAGACAGGACGAACCGTGTCTACCACCGCTCTGACCCGACCACTCGTGACGTCGCTGGTCGAAGACGCTGTCACGGCCCCCTCGATGCACAACGCACAGCCCTGGAAGTTCGTCTGCAGGACGGGCACCGGCGTCATCGAGCTGCACGGCGACCCGTTGCGCGGCATGCCGCTCGAGGACCCGGACCACCGTGACCTCCACCTCGGCTGCGGCGCCGTCCTGTTCGGTCTGCGGGTCGCCGCCGCGCACCGGGCCCTGCATCCCGTCGTTCGGCTGCTGCCCTCTCCCGAGGATCCCTGGCACCTCGCCGATGTACGGTTCGACGGTCCCGACGACGCCGACAGCGAACTGGGCGTACTCCGAGCCGTCCTGTCGCGGCGGCACACCAGCCGCTTCCCCTTCACCGAGGAGCGGATCCCCACCGAGGTGATCGACGGACTCTGTGCCGCGGCCCTCCTGGAGGGCTGCCGACTCGTCGTACCGGGAGCGTGGCACACCGACACCGTCATGGATCTCGTCCACGCCTCCGAACTGTTCGAGGCGGCGGACGAGGCCGTGCGCGCGGAGATCGCCGCCTGGACACGCACCGGTGCGGCCGGGGAGGGTCCCGGCACCGAGGGAATTCCGGCGTACGCCTTCGGTCCACGCCAGTACGACGTGACCTCTCCCGTCAGGGACTTCGGCGCTCCCCGACAGGTGCCCGGCCGTACCTCGGCGCGCTTCGAGAAGAAGCCGCAGATCGCGCTGCTCGGCACGGTCGAGGACACCCGGGAGGAATGGCTGAAGGCCGGCCAGGCCATGCAACGGGTCCTCCTGCAGGCCACCCTCGACGGACTCGCCACCTCCCTCATGTCCCAGCCGCTGGAGTGGCCCGAACTCCGTTCCGACGCACGCGATCCCGGCTCGACGATCGGCTTCGTCCACATGCTGATCCGCCTGGGCTACGGCCCCCAGGGTCGGGCCACGCCGCGCCGTCCCGTCTCCGAGGTGCTCGCCTTCGACTGAACCGCTTCTCACAGGCGGAACCACGATTCACGTGGACCACCTTTCCCTGGACCACCTTCACGGACCGGACCACGCCTCACAGACGGAACCAACGCTCCTGTCCGGGTGCGACAGTGATCCTCCGGTCCCCGGGGAGGAGGACGGCGAGCGGGCCCGCGGGCGAGGCGGGGACGCTGATGGCCAGCCGACCGGGAAGTATCCGCAGGCGCACCCCCCGATGACCGCCGACACACAGGGTGAAGGTGAACCGGGGGATCTCCGCCAGCGGCACCGGAGCCACCCGAAGCCCTTCCGGTCCCGTTTCCAGGCCGGTGATCCCGCGTTCGACGAGGTCGACCGTGCCGGCCATCGCGCCGAGATGGATGCCCTCCCCGGTCGTGCCGCCCTGGACGTCGGCCACGTCGGCGAGCAGCGCCTCCTTGCAGTACCGCCAGGCTTCGGCGCCTTTCTGCCGGGCCAGCACCCATCCGTGGACGAGGCTGCTGAGCGTCGAGCCGTGGCTGGTGCGGCGCAGGTGGTACGAGATGGTCGCACGCCACATCTCGTCGTCCAGTGCGTAGCCGAGCCTGCCGAACAGCCCGTACAGCTCGTCGGGCCGGAAGAGGTAGCCGAGCATGAGGGTGTCGGCCTGCTTCGACGCCTGGTAGCGGTTGACCGTGTCGCCTTCGGCCTCCAGGATCCGGTCGAGTCTGCGGATGTCGCCGTAACGGGCCCGGTACGCCTCCCAGTCGAGTTCCGCCAGGTCTCCGTATCCCTCGAACTGGCTGACCACGCCCTGGTGGAACGGCACGTACAGGCGGCGGGAGACGGCCTCCCAGCGAGCGAGTTCGCCGTCGTCCAGCGACAGTTGCTCCGAGAGTTCCGAGCGGCGGGCCTGGGGCAGTTCGCCGAGCAGGTCGAGGCCGCGGGCGAGCACCCAGGCGGCGGTCGCGTTGGTGTAGGCGTTGTCGTCGATGCCCGGGGTCGCGGCATCGGGATAGGCGTCGTGGTACTCGTCCGGTCCCACGACCCCGCGGATGCGGTAGCGGCCGAGCGTGGGGTCGAAGGTGGCGGCCCCCGACCAGTAACGGGCGACCTCAAGGAGGATCTCCGCCCCGGCGGAGTGGAGGAATCCGCGGTCGCCGGTGGCCTGCGCGTACTGCCAGACGTTGTACGCGACGGCCGAGCCCACATGGCGCTGGAGCCGTGAGTGGTCGGCCAGCCAGCGTCCTGAGCGTGGGTTGAGGTGCAGGGCCTGGGTCTCCTCGCGGCCGGAACTCGCGCTCTGCCAGGGGTACATGGCTCCTTGGCGCCCGGCGAGGCGGGCGGCCTCGCGGGCGGCCGGCAGTCGACGGTGCCGGTACATGAGCAGCGCCCGGGCCACCTCGGGGAAGTGAAGGCCGAGGTAGGGAAGGACGAAGAGCTCGTCCCAGAAGACGTGCCCCCGGTACGCCTCCCCGTGCAGTCCGCGCGCGGGAACGCCCACGTCGAGGTCCGCCGTGTGCGGGGAGAGCGTCTGCAGCAGGTGGAACACGTGCAGCCGCAGGATGCGGCCGGCCTCCCCGGGCACGTGCAACTCGCCCTGCTCCCAGACGCGCTGCCAGGCCGCCTCGTGGGCGGAAAGCAGCTGGGGGAAGGAGGGAGCACGGAAGATCACGTCGGTGGCCGCCGAGAGCGGGTCGACGGCGGGCCAGTCCATCGAGGTGTGCAACGCCAGGGTCTTCACGACCATCGCCGAGCGGCGGGGAACGATCGGCAGGTGGTACGTCTGCACGGTGCCGGTGCTGGTGGCCGCCTCCCGCGCGGGCCGCGCAGGGTCGGTGACCGTGCGCACGGCCATGGCGATCCTGATGCCCGGGTCGACGGTACGGCAGGAGATCCAGGCGACACCGTCGGGCTCGAATCCGGTCCGGTGGTCCGTGAGATGACGCCCGTCGAGGTGCCGGTAGCGCTCGACTCCGGCGTTGGTGACGGCGCCGTCGAGGACGGACTGCACCTCGACGGCACCGCTCCAGCCGTAGGCGCGGAACAGGGTGCACTGGGCCGCAAGCCCGGAGTCTCCCATGTGCACGACGCGGATGTGGCTGACGCGCAGGCCCCGTCCGCCGGCGTCCTCGAAGACCTGGCGCCGGGTGAGCACGCCCGCGCGCAGGTCGAGACGGACGTCGTAGTGGCGCAGCTCCCCGGAGTCGGGCGTCAACCAGTCGCCGACGGGCCCGTCGTCCGGCAGGCAGCGATAGCGCAGAAGCGTCCAGTTCGGAAGGTTGACGAGGTCCTCGTTCTCGACCGGCTCACCCGCGACGACCGAGGTGAGCCGGTCGTAGCAGCCGGCCAGATACGTGCCTGGGTAGTGCGTGGTCCCGGCGGTGCACTCGGGAGCGGAGCCCCGGGTGGCGAACCGCCCGTTGCCGAGGGTGCAGAGCGCTTCGACCAGCGGCTCGCGTTCCGGGTCGTACCGGTCGTAACTCCACGTCCAGCCGGTGGTCATCCCCGTTCACCCCACACGCTCCGGACCAGCGTCGTGAGATCGGGAACCACCAGGTCGGCACCCTGCTCTCGCAGGAGGGCGGCGGCGCGTCGCAGCGGGGTGCGGTCGACTCCGACGACGAGACCGAAACCGCCGCGACGCGCTGCCTCGACTCCGGCGAGGGCGTCCTCGACGACCGCGGTCTCGCGCGGGCGCGTGCCGAGGACGGCGGCCGCCCGCAGGAACAGCGCGGGATCCGGCTTGCCCGCGAGGCCGAGCCGAGCGGCGTCCTCGCCGTCCACGATCACGGCGAGGAGACCGGCCAGCCCTGCGGCACGGATCAGTGCCCGGGCGTGCCGGGAGGCGGACACCGCGGCGCACGGGACTCCCACCGTGCGCAGGGCCGCGAGAGCCGGCCGGGTGTCGGCGAAGGCCGTGACACCCTCCGTACGAAGCAGATCGACGAACGCCTGCTCCTTGTGCGCTGCGACGCCCCAGACCGTGCCGCAGCCGGGCGCGTCGTGCGGCACTCCCGCCGGGAGGCGAAGGCCGCGGGCGGTGAGGAAGGCCGCGGCGCCGTCGTACCGGGACCTGCCGTCGACGAGCCGACGGTACTCGGCGTCCGCGTCGAAGGGCGGCTGTGTCCCGCTGTCGGGCGCCAGTTGGTCGAGGCAGGCGTCGAACGCGATCTTCCACGCCGCCGCGTGCACGACGGCGGAGTCCAGCAGAACGCCGTCGGTGTCGAGGACGACACTCTGCGGCCGAGGGCCCGTTCCTCGTCCGTTCATCAGGCCACCGAGGCGTCGGGGAGGGCCACGACCGTGTGCTGCGGTCCGCCCAGCACGACCTTGATGGCGCCGCAGATGGTGACGACGTCGACCCGGACGATCGCGTCGGCGGGGTCCTCGATGGCCGGGTCGGGTACGTCCTGCCAGGCGCTCCGACCCGGCCCCTGGCAGACGACTGCCTTCATGGCGCCCACCCACTTCCTGTCGCGCGTCGCTGCGGTCCTCGTCCACCAGGCTCCGGGGAGCCCTCCAGCCGCACATGAGCCGGTCGGCCCCCGAATGGGGCCCGCTCGGACCCTCCGGACCCGGCCGCTCCGGATGCGAAGGTGGAGAGAGGGCCACTCCGAAGGAGGGCTGCTCATGTCCGAGGCACCCCTGACGCCGCTGCCACCACTCCGCGACCCGCACTGCTCGGTTTCCTGGGCGGCGTGGGAACGGTCACCGGAAGCACGTTCCTGGTCGAGAGCGACCATGCGCGGATCCTCCTCGACTGCGGTCTCTTCCAGGGTTTCGCGACCTTGCGGCGCCGCAACCGGGAACGGTTCGCCCGCGCCGCCGCGGACGTCGATGCCGTGGTCGTGACGCATGCCCACCTGGAGCACTGCGGCTATCTGCCCCGCCTGGTCGCGTGCGAGGCACTGCGCGACCGCATCGACCGCGAGCTGGACTGGACGGCCGTCGTGCCCCGCTCCGGTGAGGCCGACCTGGTCCGCTGATCCGGGCCCATCGGTCCCCTGCTGTGACCTGCCCGGCCCTACCTGCGCCCGGTCGCCGCGCGGGAGTCTGTGGGGGAAGGGCTGGAGGCACACCATGAGCACCATGAGGATGCTGCTGAACGAACTCGCTCCGGAGGCGCGGGACCAGCTCCTGCGACAGGCCCGCCCCGTCCGGTTCTCCGCAGACACGCGCATCTTCCGCGAGCGGCAGCACGCCGACCGGTTCTGGATCATCGAATCCGGTCGGGTGGAACTGGACAAGCACGTCCCCGGTCCCAGCGCCACCCTCGTCGACACACTTGTGCCCGGCGACCTCCTCGGCTGTTCCTGGATGATCTCTCCCTACCGATGGCGCTTCGGCGCCACGGCAACCACCGAGGTGCACGCCCTCGAGTTCGACGGGCAGGCTGTCAGGGAGCTCTGCGCACAGGACACCTCCGTCGGTGAGGCGGTGTCCGCGACCGTTGCCGCAGCGCATGCGCGCCGACTACTCAGGTAAGGAAAGAGCGATGGCACCTCAGCTGTTCACCGTCGCCGACGTGATGACCAAGAAGGTCGTCGCCGTCCGGCCGGGCGCGGAGTTCAAGGAGATCGTCGACGCGATCGAGCGGTGGAAGGTGACGGCCGTACCGGTCGTCGAGGGCGAAGGCCGCGTCGTCGGGGTGGTCTCCGAGGCCGATCTGCTCCTCAAGGAGGAGTTCCACGACCACCGCCTCGGCCTCGTCGAACAGCTGCGACGGCTCGACGCCACGGCCAAGGCGGGCTCTCGCCGGGCCGAGGACCTGATGACCTCGCCCGCTGTCACCATCGCTCCCGGGGCATCCCTGCCCCAGGCCGCCCGCCTGATGGCCGCCCACCACGTCAAGCGGCTGCCGGTCGTCGACGCGAGCGGCGTCATCCAGGGGATCGTGAGCCGAGCCGACCTGCTCAAGGTATTCCTCCGCTCCGACGACGAACTCGCCGGCGAGGTGCGCCGCGACGTCATCGAGCACCTCTTCCCGCTCTCCCACCACCAGGTCGACGTCCGTGTCGACGCCGGAGTCGTCACCCTGTCCGGTGAGGTCCGCGACAGCGCGCTCATTCCGCTCGCGGCCCGCCTTGCCCGCGCTGTCGAAGGCGTGGTGGACGTACGGTGCGAACTCACCGCCCAGGGCCGGACGTAGCCATGGCCGGCGGCGGGTGTCGTCCACCCTGAGTCGCCTCCCGGACGGGCCGACGACGCCGTTCAGCGCGTGGTGCCGAGTTCGGTTCCGATGTGGTGGGCCCACTCCTGGATCCGTTCCGGGTTGCGGAAGTCTCCTCCGTTGCCGTGACGGACAAGGGACCGGCTGATACGACCCGGAGTCTCGGCGGTCACGGCGCCGCCGAAGGTGATGTGCTCCCGGGCGCCGAGTTTCTTCATCCGGCGGGCGACACCAGGTACCGGCGGGATGTCGTGCTGCTCGGCGGAGCTGCCGACGGGGCCGCTGCTGAAGAGCCAGACAGGACGATGGCGGAGCTGCTCGGCGTTGCGCCGGACGCAACGTCGCGCCTTGCTGTTCCAGTGTCCGGCGTTGAGGGCCCCGCCGAGGACGACTCCGTCGTAGCCGCTGACGTCGGAGACGGTGTCGGCCGGCAGGACGACGGCCTCGAAGCCGTCGGCCTGGAGCGTCCGGCCGATCTCGTCGGCGACCCCCCTGGTCGCGCCATGCTTGCTGCCGTAGGCGACCAGGACTCGCTTGGGGTTCATCAGGTGGCTCCTTCGGGCGGGGTACCTCCTCGCTTCACCGGGATGGTGCGTGCGGCGATGGTCTGCTCCTCGGGCATCGGGACGCGGACTGTGAGGATGCCGTCCGCGTACGACGCCTCGACGTCGTCGGCCGGGATCGTGCCCGGGAGGCGCACGGTCCTGCGGAACGATCCGTAGCGGAACTCCGAGTGGTCCTTGTCCTCCTTGCCCTCGCTGTGCTCCGCGCTCACCGTGATGAGGTTGTCGTCGACGGTGATGCTGATGTCGTCGTCGGGGTCCATCCCCGGGAGTTCAGCCCGCAATACGTACACGTCGTCACCGCTGGTCACCTCGACAGGAATGGAGTGAGCAGCCCTCGCGGGTCGCCACCCGGGCAGCCCCGGAAACTCCCGGTTGAACCAGTCGTTGAAGTCGGGGAAGAGGCTGTGCCTGCGTTCCACCTTGCCTCCGGCCATTGTTCTGCTCCTCGTGTACGGGGCCCAGGACGGTCGCCGTGGACCCGAGTCGGTGCGAACAGGCGGCGGATCGGGTTGCGGGGCCCGGTCCGACTCCGTAACTCCATCGTCCGCCCGCGAGGTCACGTGGCGCAGCGTCCAAGGGGGCTGTCCAACGGGGCCGAACGGACCGCACCAGGAAGGACCGACCGGCCCATGGCGCCACGGCTTCGTCGCTTTCAGCGGCAGATCTCCCCGACGAAGCGGCCCCCCGTGCCGACGGCAGGTGCCGCGCCAGGTCCGGCCCCGCCGTGGCTCTCGAGCGTCCTCGGTACGGGAGCGGTCTGCCTCACGGGTGCGCAGATCCAGGGGACTCGGCGTGCGGGGCGGCCGGGACCGGGGCTGATCCGGATGCGCTGCATGGTGCTCACCTCTCCGCGGAACCGGCGGACGGACCGAAGTGGTCATCTCGCCCCACCGTCCCGCGTGAAGGTCATCGCGCCCCAGTGCCGAGCGGGTCACCGGGCCGGGGCCGGTCGGTCGTACTGGATCGGGACCGGTCGGCCCATGCCGGCCAGCCGGTCCGCCCCTCGTGCTGTGGGCGGGGGATGGTGATCACGGGACACATGGCGCGGTGCAGCAGGCCGTGGACCGTCGAACCCAGCCGCATGCCGGAGTAGCCGCCGCGGCCTCTGCGGCCGACGATCAGCGCGAGGGACTCCCGGGACGCCAGGGCGAGTTGCTCGACCGGGTGTCCTCGAAGGAGCTCTTGGGAGATGGCAACGTCCGGATACCGCTCCGACCACCCCGCCACCGAATCGGCGAGCAGCCTCCGGCGCTCGGCCAGGCCCTCGTCGAGATCCTCGCGGGCCAGGACGGAAGGGGGCCAGACCCAGACGGCCCGCAGGCGTGCCTCGCGCAGGATCGCCTCCTCAACGGCGAAGGCGACTGCGGCCCGTGCGGAGTCGCTTCCGTCCACGCCGACGACGAGGGTCGATGGGTGCACGGCGGGGTGCTCAGGTGCGCGGACCACGACGACGGGGCAGTCGGCGCGCGCGGTGAGCGGGACGACCACGGAGCTCTCACTGAACATCTCGGCTGCCCTGCCGAGACGGCGCGAGCCCACGACGACGAGTGTCGCGTGCGCCGCCATGTCGCGGAGCACGGTCGCCGGCACGCCGTTCACGCGTTCCGTCGCGGTCCGCAGACCGCCGTGGAGTTCCCGTACCAGGTCCTCCGCGTTTGCCATCGCCGACTCCGCGCGGATCCGCAGGGCGCTCTGGTTTGCCTGCGCGTCGTACCAGAGACCCTCGTGGGCGGGCGGTACCACGACGACCAGGCGGAGCGCCAGTCCTCTTCGTACGGCCTCGTCGGCGGCCCAGACGAGGGCGGGGATCGACTGCTCCCGGGGGTCCACTCCGAGCAGTATCTCGTTCATGTCTCCTCGACCCGGGTGGCGAAGGCGGGTGGGACGATCTCCACCGGGCACTGGGAGTGGTGGAGCAGGATGTGGGCGACGCGCCCCAGGGACGGGACTGCGCCCAGAACACGGTGTTCTCTGCCCATCACGAGCAGATCGGTGTGGGCACTCGCCTCCACCAGGATCCCGGGCGTGCTCGTGCCCGTCTCGACGTGATGGCTGATGATGAGCCCGGGATGGTACTCACACACGAGGTCGGCGAGTGCCTTGATCTCGTGCACGCGCTGCCGCGCGATCTCGTCGAGGTCGTCCAGCATGGTCGCGACGCTGCCGACGTGTGTGAGCACGTTCCAGACGCTCACCAGTCGCAACACGGCCTTGCGGGCGTCCGCCTCGGCAGCCGCGACGAGCAGCCAGCCGACATCCGACGCACCGTGCACGGCTGCCGTCACCGATCCCGACTCGGGGCGGTCGCTTTCACCGCGGACGACGATCACGGGCGCCTCGGCGAGGGCTGCCACACCCAGACCGACGGAGCCGAGCATGAGGGCCGAGAAGCCGCCGAGCCCCCGGTTGCCCACCACGATCGTGCCCCGGTCGCCGGCGGCCGCCCGGAGACCGGCAACCGGCTCCTGGCGGCTCAGCTCCTTCGTTACGGCGAGGTCCGGGAAGCGCTCTTGAACCGTGCTCGCGGTCTCGATCAGCAGGTCGCGGCCCGCTTCACGTACCGCCTGGATCGTCTCGGCATTGGCGAAGAGGGCCCGGCGGTCGGTATCGGCTGCGTGGACGAGATGCAGTGGCCGTCCCCGTCGGTCCGCTTCGGCGGCGGCCCAGAGCGCGGCCGTCCGCCCGGAGGGGGACCCGTCGACTCCCACGACGACGTTGCCGAGCTTCTGTCGGAAGGGGATCTCGCTGGTCATGGTTCCTCCTCCGAGGTACGCCCGGGGCTCGGGGGCACGGCCCGAGGGGCGACACCCCCCACGCTGACACCGTGGCGGGCATTCTCGGGATGGGCCGTTCGGCCCCGATCTCGACCTGCCCGGCCCTGCTGCCGGGAGCGACGGGGTACCAGCCCGAAGTTCGGGATCCTGTGCGATCCGACCATGGACCGTGCGGAGCGGACTCGGCTGAGGAGACACGTCATGACAGCCCAGGTCAGGCGTCGCCGACTGCGCCATCAGATGCGCCGCCAGGTACAGCGGTTCCGAAGCCGAAGAGAGGTACCGCCCGGCGCTCAGGGATCACGTACGCGACGGTCCTTGGTCGGCAGAACCGGACGGCGTGCCGGGCGCGCCCGGCACCCGGATACGGCGGCCGGTCACCCGGCGCGGCGAGAGGGTCACCAAGGTGTCGCGCCCATCCCCGGCCCACGGTTCCGGGCGGCCGGCGTCCTTGATCCTCCGTACCGAGGTCTCGTCCGACACCGTGTGTACCGGACCGACGACGAGCACGCTCCAGCCCTGGCTGAACGCTTCGTCCAGACGGTCCTCCTCGAAGGCGACTTCCGCGCCGGACGCCGAGGCGCGCGAGAGGGACGAGTCCGCGGCGGTCATGAAGACGATCTCCCCGTCGACGACCTGGTAGTTCACAGGGAACACCGCCGGCCCGTCCTGTCCCTCGACGGCGACCCGGCCGACGCCGTGGCCGTCGAGCAACTCCCAGCACTCGGCCTCGCCGACCTCCTCCATCCGTGCCCGGTGCCCGGCGTGGGCTCTTCCGGGCGCGAGGTCCGCCCTGTACCCGGTGAGATCCTGAACGGTGGTCTCCAGGGCGTTCGCGAGCCGGACCAGGAATTCGATCCCCGGGGTCGGCATCCCCTCCTCGACGTGGGCCACGAAGCCGGGTGCAGAGCCGGCTCGTTCGGCCACCTCCGCCCGGGACAAGCCGAGCTGCGTGCGCCGTGCCGCGACGCGGCGGCCCAGGTCGCTCGTGACGTGCGAGGCGTGCCGCTCATCGGGCGTGTTCATCACCGGTCCCCTTCCGTGGGCTCCGGATTCCGCTGAGGTACGACGGCGACCGGACACGAGGCGTGGTGCAGGGCGCGGTGGGCGACCCTGCCGAGCTCCAGGCCGACGAGCCCGTCCCTGCGTCGTGCCCCGACGACCAGCAGGTCGGCTGCGGCGGAGCGCTCGGTCAGCACTCTGTGGGCGGGGCCCTCGACCGTGGTCCTGCGCAGGCGCACCCGGGGATGTTCGAACGCGGCGGCCTCAAGGGCCTTGTCGAGCAGTTGAGAGGACCGTTCCGCGAAGTAGGCTCCCCCGTCGCCGCTCAGCAGCGGGTGGTCGACCGGTTCATGGGCCGGCCGTCGCCAGGTGCGGACGATGTCGAGTTCGGCATCCCGGACCGCCGCCTCCTGGAAGGCGAAGCGCACGGCCGGCGAGTCCACGTCGTGCTCTCCGACGCCGAGCAGGATGCGCCCGTGGCGTGCCTCCAGGGCGTGCCGGTCTCCACGGACGACGACGACCGGGCAGTGGGCCCGGGCGGCCACGGTGAGGCTGACGGATCCGAGCAGAAGGTCGGCGAACCCGCCCCGCCCCCGGGACCCCACGACGAGGATCGAGCCCTCCCGGCCCTCCCTGAGCAGCCCGGTGGACGCGTCCTCGGCGAGGACGTCCGTGGTGAGGGGAAGGTCGGGTGCGCGGCGTCGGGCTCGTTCGGCTGCGGTGCCGGCGATGTTCTCGGCGAGGACCTGGCCCGAGGGCCGGTCCGTGGCCCAGGTCGGGACGACTCCTTCGTACCGTTCCCACATCGAGGCGTGGACGATCCGTAGGGAAAGCCCGTGCCGTACCGCTTCGTCGACGGCCCAGTCCAGAGCCGTGAGACTGGCGTCGGACCCGTCGACTCCTACCACCAGGGGTGATTCCATCGTGCCCACCGCCTTCCGGGTCGTGTGGTGGCCTGCCGCCACGCTCGCACCGGGCTGCGGGGGACGGTAGGGCCGGTCGGTCCCGGGCGCGGTCCGCCCGGACCACGAGTGGCGGCGGCGCCGAGACACGACGTGAGGAGGGGCCCATCCGCTTCTCGCGGATCCTGATCGCGCGGTGCGCGGCTCGAAGCCGCTTCCCCGCGTCCCTTGGGCGGGCCCCTCCTCACTTTCAGGAAAGCACCGGTCGACGGTCGGTGCCAGGGCTGCCCGGGTCCCGACGTGCCCCTTTCGGCCCTTGCCGTCCGCCGGCCGGCGGCGACAACCTCGCATCGTCCCTGAAGGCGACGCCGCTCTCACCGTACGGGTCGCGGACGCGGTGACGCTTGCGGGCGGCCTCCCGCAGTCTGTACCTGTGGATCTGACCCTGCGGCTGACCCGGATGTTCCGGTCGCAGACATGGTTCTCGCCTCCCGGCCCGGCGCGCGGCCGCGGCCCTCCCGAGACCGGCGCTCTCGCCTTCCACCGTGCGTCCCGGCCGGCCGGCCGTGATAGGGGCGAACAGTCCCGGGAGGGGGACCGTTCGGCACTGCCCGGGGGCGGGCTTCCCGCGGCAGGCTGGGATCTACCGGGCCGCCACGTCCCGTGAAGGAGGACCGTCATGCGGTACCGCACGGTTTTCGAGGTGACGCCCCACGACGTGGTCACCGCCGCCCCGGAGACCGCGTTCAGGGGGATCGCCGGTCTCTTCGCCGTGGAGGTCAGCGGCAGGCCGCCCTTCCGGGGGCACGGTCCCGGCGATCGAGCGCATGTGCGCGACGGTGGACGGCGTGGTCTCGGTCTCCTGCCCCCGTCTCCCGTACGACGTCGATGACACCGAGCGAGGAGGTGGACGATCATGACGCGGAGCATCGTGGTGGGCCTGGACGGCACGGAACAAGCGAACGCCGCCGCGGAGTGGGCGGCCGAGGAGGCGGTGCTGCGCGGCACCGGCGTGCATCTGGTGCATGCGAAGGAGCCGGTACCGGAGGTCGTTCTGTCTCTCGTGGCACGGGAGCTCGGGGAGGGGTGGGCCGAAGAGATGACGGCGCGCACCGCCGGTGGCCTGCGCGAGCGCCATCCCGGCCTGTCGGTGACCACCCAGCTGCTGTCCTCGGGTCCCGTGCCAGGTCTCGTCGCCGCGGCCGAGGAGAGCGAGCTGCTGGTCCTGGGCTCGCGGGCGCTCGGAAGCGTGGCCGGTTACCTGCTCGGCTCGGTCGGCCTGACGGTCGCCGGTGCCGTCGAGCGGCCCGTCGTATTGGTACGGGCTGTCAGCGGGGCGACCACTCCACGGGGCCCCGTCGTGGTCGGGACCGATGTGCGGCAGCCCGTGGACGCCGTCCTGGGTTTCGCCTTCGAGGAAGCCGCCCGGCGGCACACCCAGGTCCACGTCGTGTACGCGCAGCAACTCCCGCTGTACGCGGGCCTGGGACCCGCCATGGTCCCGGACATCCGCCATGCCCTGGCTCCGGAGATCAAGCGTTCGCTCGAAGAACTGCTGGATCCCTGGCGCGCGAAGTACCCCGACGTCGCGGCCGCCGCTCGCGTGGTGGTCGGATCGGCCGGCCTCGAACTGGTCGAGGCCGCCCGGGACGTCGCGCTCGTGGTCGTGGGTCGGCGTACGCGTCATTCGGCGCCGGGCGCGCACATCGGCAGCGTGGCCCACGCGGTGCTGCACCACAGCCCGGTGCCCGTGGCCCTCGTGCCCCACTCCTGAGCTCCGTGCCGATCAGTCGTCGGACGCCGTCGGACGCAGGCGTACCGCCGTGACCTTGTACTCCGGACACGAGGTCACGGTGTCGGCGTGCTCCGAGGTGAGGGAGTTGACGCCGCTGGCCGGGAAGTGGAACGCGCAGAACACCTGCCCGTGAGCGAGTTCCGTCCCGACGCGGGCGACGAGTCGCGCCCGTCCATGGCGGCTCTCGACGGTGACCGGGGTGCCGTCCTGGACACCGAACCGGGCGGCATCCTCCGGGTTCAGGTCCAGGCGGTCGGACGCGTCGAGAAGAAGGTTGCCGCCGCGCCGGGTCATGCTCCCGGAGTTGTAGTGGGCCCATCGGCGCCCCGTGACGAGCACCAGCGGATAGTCCTGGTCCGGTTCCTCGCCGGGCGGCAGGTAGGGGGCCGCCGACAGGTGGGCGCGCCCGTCGGGCGTGGCGAACTCGTCGGCGTACAACGTGCGTTCGCCCGGCCGGTCCGGCGCGGGGCAGGGCCAGGGCACAGCACCCTCCTGGTCGATCCGCTCGTGTGAGAGACCGGCGAAGAGGGGTGTCACACGTCCGCACTCGGCGAGAGCCGCCGCCGGCGTGGGGCAGCCCAGGTCGGCGCCGAGGGCATCGGCGACGGCATGGACGACCCCGAAGTCGGAGCGTGCCGTGCCGGGCGGAGCCACCGCTGGTCGTACGCGCTGGAAGCGGCGGTCGAAGTTGACGAAGGTCCCGTCCTTCTCCAGCCAGGAGGCCACAGGCAGGACGACATCGGCGTGGTGGGCGGTCTCGCCGAGGAAGAGCTCGTTGACGACGACGAGCGGGCAGGCGTCGAGGGCCTCCGCGACCCGCCGGCTGTCGGGATCGGTCGCGCACACGTCTTCTCCGATGATCCACAGCGCCCTCAGCCGGCCCTCCCGAGCCGCCGCGAACATCTCGGGGATGCGCATGCCCGGCCGGTCGGGGACCGGTCGGCCCCACGCCGCTTCGGCACGGGCGCGGGCCTCCGGGTCGGTGACGCGGCCGTAGCCGGGGAGCAGGTCGGGCAGGGCGCCCATGTCGGAGGCGCCCTGGACGTTGTTCTGGCCACGCAGGGGGCTGATGCCGAACCCGCGGCCGGTGCCGCCGACGGCGCCGCGCAGGATGGGGAGGTTCGCCAGGGTCCGTACGCCGTCGGTGCCGTGCAGGTGCTCGGTGACGCCGAGTCCGTACAGGACGGCCGGCCGCTCCGCGCGGCCGTAGAGCCGGGCCGCCTTCCTGATGTCGTCGGCAGGGACGCCGGTGATCTCGGCTACCCGCTCGGGCGGGTAGTCGGCCAGGAGGTCGGAGAGTTCGTCCAGTCCGGTGGCGCGATCATGGAGGAAGCCCGAGTCGGTCATGCCTTCGTCGACGAGGACGTGCGCGAGGCCGTGGAAGAGGGCGACGTTCGTACCGGGGCGCGGACGAAGGTGCACGTCGGCATGGCGCGCGAGGCCCACGGCACGGGGGTCGGCCACGATCAGGGAGGCCCCTGCGAGGGCCCGCTGGAGGAGGCGGGCACCGACGACGGGGTGGGCTTCGACGGGATTGGCGCCGACGACCAGGAGGCAGTCGGCGGTCTCGACGTCGTCGAAGGGGTCGGTGCCGCCGGCGCGTCCGAAGGAGGCGGTGAGTCCTGCGGCTGACGGGGCGTGGCAGAGGCGGGAGCAGTTGTCGACGTTGTTGGTGCCGATGACGGTCCGCAGGAACTTCTGGACGAGGTAGTTCTCCTCGTTGGTGGCACGGGCGGAGGAGATCGCGGCGACCGAGTCGGGTCCGCCGTCGAGGACGGCCGCGCGCAGGCCGTCGGCGATCCGGGTCACCGCCTCGTCCCAGGTCGCCGGTCGCAGTTCGCCGTTCTCCCGGATCAGGGGTTCGGTGAGACGTTCGGCGGAGCTGAGGTATCCGTACGCGAAGCGGCCCTTGACGCAGGCGTGGCCCCGGTTGACGGGCCCGTCCCGGGCGGGGAGCACGGCGGCGACACGGTCCTCGCGGACGACGATGTCGAGGGTGCAACCGACTCCGCAGTACCCGCAGGTGGTGCGCACGCGGTCAGCAGGTGCCTGCCGCGAGGTGAGGCCCTGCCCGGGTCCGGGCTGGGTGATCGCCCCCGTCGGGCAGGTGTCGACGCAGCCGCCGCAGGACACGCAGTCGGAGCCGGCCCAGGGGCCGCCAGTTCCCGGGGCGACGACCGTGTCGGCACCGCGCCCGGTGAGGGTGAGCGCGAACGTGCCCTGGACGTCGGAGCACATCCGTACGCAGCGCCCGCACGCGATGCACAGGTCGCGGTCGAGATGGACGTACGGGTGGCTCTCGTCCCGCCCGCGCGTGAGGTCACCGGCCGCCGTGTCCGCGGGAATCCCCAAGGCCCGGCACGCCTCGGCCAGTTCACTGTGCGCGCTGTCGGCGAGCGCGCGCGGCGGGAGCGCCGAGGCGATCAGGCCGACCACGTCCCGGCGCAGGTTCCGCACGCCCTCGTCGGCGGTGTCGACGGTGAGGCCCGGCGTCACGGGCGTGACGCATGCGGCGACGATCCGCCCGTCGGCGCGAACCAGGCAGGTCCGGCAGGAGCCGACCGGCCGGAGACGATCGTCGTGGCAGAGGGTGGGCAGTTCGGCTCCGGCGGCACGTACCGCGTCGAGCAATGAGGCCCCGGCGGGCAGTTCGACCGACACGCCGTCGACCTGGAGCCGGGTCATCGGTCCCATCCTTCCAGGGCCGGCCCGTAGGCGCGGGCCAGGCTGCGGACGGCGGCGGGAACGCGGCGGCCGAAGGCGCAGAGACTGGCCTCGCTCATCAGCCGTGCCAATCGTTCGTAGGTCTCCCCCGGCCCGCGCCGGCCCTGCGCGAGCTCGAGCCCTCGCCGGGTGCCGACCCGGCAGGGCGAGCAGGCTCCGCAGCTCTCGTCGGCGGCGAACTCCCAGACGTGCCGAAGGAGTTCGTAGGGATCGGTGTCGGCGTCGAAGGCGACCATGCCGGCGTGACCGAGGGCGGCGCCGTGCTCGGTGAGCGCTGCCGTGGTGAGCGGGACGTCGAGAACGGTCCCGGCGAGGAAGCCGCCGAGGGGGCCGCCGATCTGGAGGGCGACGAGCTCGCGGCCGTCCTTGAGGCCGCCCCCGAACCGGGTGACGATCTCGCCCACAGGAGTGCCGAGTTCGACCTCGTAGGCGCCGGGCCGGGCGAACCGCTCGGACAGGCACACCAGTTTGGTACCGGTCTCGTCCGGTACGCCGCGTCGGGCGTAGGACGCTCCGCCGTGGGCGACGATCCAGGGCACGGCCGCCAAGGTCTCCACGTTGTTGACCACCGTCGGTGTGTCCCACAGGCCGTGGTCCGTGGGGTAGGGGGGTCGGGGGCGCGCACAGCCGCGAGCGCCTTCCAGCCGGGCGATGAGGGCGGTCTCCTCGCCGGCGACATAGGAGCCGGCTCCCTCGACGATCTCGACGAACGGCCGCGGACCGGCCGCCTCGGCCGACGGGGCCAGGTCCCCCGCCTGCGTCGCGCGTTCCACCGCCCGACGCAGCCGGGCCACGGCTCTCGGATACTCGGAGCGGACCAGGACCGTCCCACGCCGGGCGCCGCAGGCGAAGCAGGCCAGGGCGAGCCCTGTGAGGACGCGGTCGGGGTCCTCCTCCATGAGCAGCCGGTCGGCGTACGAGCCCGGGTCGCCCTCGTCCCCGTTGGCGACGACGACGGTGTCCGGCTTTCCCGCCGCTGCGGCCCATTTGTCGGCCACCGGGAATCCGGCGCCGCCGCGCCCGCGCAGTCCTGAGACGGCGGTCTCCTCCCGTACGTCCTCGGGCCGCAGCCCTGCCACCGCCTCGCGCCACACGTCCCAGGCGGAGTGCCCTCCCACGATCCCGGCGAGCAGGACGGGCGCCCCTGTGGTGTCGGCCACGGGGATGCCCGGCGCGCGCGGTTCCGTCCGCCCGCCGAGTTGGTCGGCCAGGTCAGGGCCCGTACGGGGCATGGTGCCGTCGAGGGCGGCGGGACCCGCGTAGCAGTAGCCGAGACAGTGCACGGTCTGCAGCGAGGTGGAACCCGCCTCGTCGACCGTGCCCGCCACCACGCCGAGAGCGCGCTCGACCTCCGCCAGATGCTCCCCGCCCCGCGCGGCGAAGCACGCCGTCGCGGTGCACACCCGCACATGCCGCTCGCCGCGCGGGGCGGCGAGATCGGCGAAGAAGGTGGCGGGACCGAGCCCCGCGGCGGCCGGGAGTCCGGCTTCCTCCGCGGCTTGGGGTGCCCATGCCTCGGGCCCTTCAGCCGTACCCGACCTGGCACGCTCCAGCGCGGCCGGCAACAGCCCTCCGCGCCCTCCGTGCCGAGCGGTCAGCTCACGGAGCGCGTCGGAGCGTCGGCCCGGCTCCCCGGACATTCTCATGCCCCCAGGGTGACCGGCCGGCCCCCCGCCCGCATCCCAGCCGGCCATGGGGGTCACGTTTCCGCGCGGCGCAGGGCTGTCAGGCGTCGGCGGTACTCCTCCTCGTCGATCTCACCGCGCCTCAGTCGCCCGCCCAGGATCTGCTCGGCCGACGGGCGGGCCGAGTCCCCGGCGGCACACAGGGCCGTCCGGCCCCTGACCGGGGGCCGGACGGTCACGGAAGAGGAACGAGTAGCCCCTGGAGCCGGGGGCCCGGCGGTCGGAGAGTGGGGAACAGCACCGCTCACGCCGTCCACGCGGATCGCTGCCGGGAGGCCACCATGGTCCGGAACACGGGGAGCCGGCCGGTCACGGATGCGCCGCGCCCGTGGCAGATGCTGGTTCTCGCCGCCATCGGGTTCGCGCTCTGCTTCTGGGCGTGGGCGCTGCTGGCCCCCCTCGGCCCACGGCTCCGGGACGACCTCGGCCTCAGCTCCTTCGAGCAGTCGCTGGTGGTCGCCGTGCCCGTGGTGGTCGGCGCGCTCGGCCGGATCCCGGCGGGGGCGCTGACGGACCGATGGGGGGCACGCCGAGTCTTCCCCCTCGTCGCGGCCCTGACGATCCTCCCCGTGCTGTACCTGGGTCACCTGGCCGACTCGTTGGCCGAGGTGCTCGCAGGCGGCTTCCTCCTCGGGCTCGGGGGAACGGCCTTCGCCGTCGGAGTTCCGTTCGTCAACGCCTGGTACCCACCCGCACGGCGGGGCGTCGCCCTCGGGATCTTCGGCATCGGCACCGGTGGAACGGCCCTGTCGGCGTTCACCACCGTTCAGCTCGCCGACGCCGTCGGACGTGCCTTCCCCTTCGATCTCGTGGCCGCCGGCCTCGCGGTGTACGCCGGAGTGGCATGGTTCCTCCTGCGCGACAGGCCGGGGCGCGCGACGGCGGCGGGGTCTCTGTTCTCGCGCACCGCCCTGGCCGTGCGTACGCCGGCCACCTGGCAGCTGGCGTTCCTGTACGCCGTCTCCTTCGGCGGCTTCGTCGCGTTCAGCGTCTACCTGCCGACCTATCTCACCCGGGCCTACGAACTCGGCCGCTCCGACGCGGCACTGAGGACCGCGGGATTCGTCGTCCTCGCCGTGGCGATGCGGCCCGTGGGCGGCTGGCTGTCGGACCGTACCCATCCCGTACCCGTACTGACGGTGTCGTACGGGATCGTTTCGGTGTGTGCCCTGGTCGCGGCGTTCGAAGCGGACCTGATCCCCGTGGGAACGGTGGCATTCCTCGTCATGGCGGGAGGCCTGGGTGCCGGGTCCGGGGCGGTCTTCGCGCTGGTCGCACGTCTGGTTCCGGCTGAGCGCGTCGGCTCGGTGACGGGAGTGGTCGGGGCGGCGGGCGGTCTCGGAGGCTTCTTCCCACCCCTCGTGATGGGCGCGGTCGACAGTGTGGCGCACGATTACACGTGGGGGTTCGTCCTCCTCGCGGTCACCGCCACGGGCGCGGGAACCCTGGCCGCCACCGCCGTCCGGCGACGCGCCCGGGCGACCACGGACGCCTGACCGCGGCGGCGAAGCCGCTCGAGCGGGCCTGGCGGTGACCGACGATTGGGCCCTTCGGCCCCCCGTCGGGGCCTGGGTGGCCGTAGCCTCCAGTTCCTTCCGGAGGTGGTATGGAAAGCATGAACACCGACCAGGCGCTCCTTGTCGCCACCGGGGTACAGAAGATCTACCGGACGGGCTCCGTGGAGGTCACGGCCCTGCTCGACCTGGATCTCCTCGTGCGCCATGGAGAGATGGTGGGGGTCATGGGACCGTCCGGTTCCGGGAAGACCACGCTGTTGAACTGTCTGTCGGGGCTCGACGACATCGACGGGGGCCGGGTGGAGGTCGACGGCCACGACCTGTTCGCCATGTCGGACGCGGCGCGCACGGAGCACCGGGCCCACACCATGGGTTTCGTCTTCCAGGCGTTCAACCTCATACCGGTCTTCTCCGCGGTGGAGAACGTCGAACTGCCCCTGCTGCTCGTGGGCACCCGGCCTCGTGAAGCGCGTCGCAGAGCGCTGGACATGCTCGACCGGGTGGGCCTCGGCCACCGGGTCGAGCACCGGCCGAGCGAGATGTCCGGCGGCGAACAGCAGCGGGTGACCATCGCCCGCGCCCTGGCCGGACGCCCGGCCATCGTGTGGGCGGACGAACCGACGGGAAACCTCGACAGCGCGATGGCCGATCAGGTCATGGACCTGCTGTGTGAGCTCAACCAGGACGAGGGCCAGACGATCGTCCTGGTCACCCATGACAGCGCCATCGGCGCGCGCGTCCCCCGACTGATCCGGATGCGCGACGGGCAACTGGTCGACGACGTCCGCCAGGCCGTCACCGCCCCGGCCGCGATCCGCGACTTCCCCATGGGTTGACCATGTACCCGAACCTCCTCATCCCGCTGCTCGCCGCCCTCGCGCTCGCCCTGTTGGCGTTGGTGCTGGTCGCCGTCCGGCAGCCGGTGTCACGGCGGCTGGCCTTTCGGCAGGTCGCCCGACGGCGCACCGAGGCAGCGCTGGTGATCGGCGGGTCGATGCTCGGAACGGCCATCGTCATCGGAGCCCTGGTCGTGGGCGACACCCTGAACTTCTCCGTACGACAGGAGGCGTACCGAACCCTGGGGCCGGTGGACGAGCGCGTCGTCGCACCCCCTGGGCCGACCGGGCGCGCCGTCACCGAGCGGCTGGCCACCTTGGCGGGCGATCCCGACGTCGACGGAGTCCTGAACGCCCAGGCCACCCAGGCATCGGCCGTCAGCACCGCCGACGGCCGCACGGCCGCCGAACCGCGCGTCCTGGCCTGGCAGATGGACTTCGACGAGGCGTCGCGCTTCGGCGCACCCGGTGGCGACTCCGGTCTCGGCGGGCCGAACCCGAAGCCCGGCCAGGTGGTCGTCAACGAGCCGCTGGCCCGGTCCCTGAGCGTGGGAGCCGGTGATCCGGTCACGGTGTATCTGTTCGGGTCACCGCAGACGTACAGGGTCGAGCGTGTGGTGCCGGAGCAGGGTCTGGCCGGTGTGGGGCTGGGCGGCAGGCTGAACCGCGACGTGTTCCTGCCACCGGAGGCCCTGGACTCCGCCGCCCGGCGCGCCGGCGTGGAGCCGCGCTCGGTCACCTTCGTGTCCAATCGAGGCGGAGTCGAAAGCGGCGAAGCCCTGACCGACCGGGTGACCGCCGACATCCGGCAGGCTCTGGGTCCACTCGCCGGCCAGACGGCGATCGAGACGCCGAAGCACACGGTCCTGCGGGACGCCAAACAGGCCGGGGACTCCCTCGGCGCACTCTTCCTCATGATCGGCAGTTTCAGCATCATCGCGGGCGCCCTGCTGCTGGTGAACATCTTCGTCATGCTCGGCGAGGAGCGGAAATCCCAGATGGGCATGGTGCGGGCCGTGGGAATGAAGCGCTCGCGGCTCGTCGGGTCCTTCACCCTCGAAGGGGCGACGTACGCGTTGCTGTCCGCGTTGCCGGGCGTGGCCATCGGGGTCGCCGTCGGCTGGGGCGTCGCCGTGGTGGCGGCGCAGATCTTCCAGGGCTGGTCGGTCGGCGGCAGCAGCATCCGCATCGTGTTCGCCGTCACCCCCACCAGCATCCTCAACGGACTGGCCTTGGGCCTGCTCATCGCCTTCGCCGCGATCCTCGCGACCAGCGTGCGCATCAGCCGGTTCAACATCATCGCCGCGATCCGCGACCTCCCCGCCACGCCCGGACAAGGGCCACGCCGCCGGCTGCTCGCGGTCTCCACCACCCTGGCTGTCCTGTGCGCGCTCGTGGCCGTCCCGGCCGTGGCACGCAGCCAGCCCGACGCGACCTACCTCATGCCGGCGCTCGCGCTCGCCTTCGCGACTCCGGCACTGCTGCGCGTCCTCCCCCGTCACACGGTCACCACCGTGGTCGCGGGAGCCGTTCTCGCCTGGACGCTCCTGGCACCCGTCGTACGGCCCCGGATCTTCGACACGCCGTCGATGTCCGTGTACGTGATCCAGGGCGCCCTGGCCGCCTTCTCCGCGGTGGTGCTCGTCAGCGACAACCAGAAGACCCTCCTCCGGCCCGTACGGCGACTCCTCCAGCGCCCGACGGAAGGCGGCCTCGCGGCGCGCCTCGCGGTCGCGTATCCCTTGGCCAAGCGATTCAGGACCGGCGCGACGCTGGTGATGTACACCCTGATCGTCTTCGTCCTCGTGCTCCTGACGGAGATCTCGGGCACTCTGCGCGCCGGAGTCGACGGGGTCGTCGCCGACGCCACCGCCGGATACTCCCTGCGGCTGGACTACAACCCCCAGGTCGCCGGCGACCGACTCGTCTCCGATCTGCGGGGCGGCCCGTCGGCCGCCGGGATCTCTGCCGTGACACCGCTGCTCAACGCCACGGGGCGGGCCACCGATCCGGGACGCCGTAGCCCTCAACCGCTGGACACCGCCGTCGTCGGCGTGCCGGACGGGGCGATCACCGGCATCACGTTCCGGGAGCGGCTGCCCGGCCTGGCCGACGACGCCGCGGTATGGCGTGCTCTCGCCTCCGACCCCCGCTACGTCGTGCTCGACGGCTTCTTCGGCAGCACCGGCGGACCGGCCGGCGACTACTACGACCCCGGCGACACCCTCACCCTGACGGATCCCCGGACGGGCCGCAGCGAGCAGAAGGTCATCGCGGGTGTGCTCAGCAACGGGTTGGTCTTCTACCCGGGCACCGGCGCCAGTTCGACCACGTACCCGGTGGTGCTGAGCGAGCAGGCCACGCGCGAGCTCTTCGGCGCCCAGGCACTGAACGCCTCCGCGCTGGTGAGAACCGGCCCCGGAACGTCCCCCGACGCCCTGGCGACCCAACTGCAGGGCGAGCAGCTCTCGTCCAGTCTGGTCGCCACGCCCATAGAGTCGGACATCCGCCAGCAGTTCGACTCCAGCACCGCCTTCTTCCGCCTCATGCAGGGCTTCCTCGCCCTGGGCCTCGGCGTGGGCATCACCGGCCTCGGAGTCGTCATGGTCCGAGCCGTACGCGAACGCCGACGCACCATCGGTATCCTGCGGGCCCTCGGCTTCCGTGCGCAGACCGTCCAACGATCCTTCCTGTGGGAGAGCACCTTCGTCGCCGTCGAAGGGATAGTGCTCGGCTCACTGCTGGGCGTGCTCACCACCTGGCTGATGTACAGCAACAGCGCCGCGTTCGAGGGCCTCGAAGGAGGTTTCCCGGTCGAATGGACGAGTATCGGCGGCCTGGCGGCAGCCACCTTCGCCGCGTCGCTGCTGGCCACGATCGGGCCGGCCCGGCGCGCTGCCGCCATCCGCCCGGCGCTCGCGGTCCGCGTCACCGAATGACGAGTAGCCCAGAACGGTCCACCGAACGAACCGTCGCCCAGGGCGACGAGCATCGTCAGGGGCCCGTCATCACGACCCAGTCGGCCGACTGGGGTCCCCCTCCCGGTTGCGAGGTGGGTGCGGGCCCTCTCAGGAGCCGGGCCGCCGGGGGGCGGTCGCGGCCACCGCGAGCAGGGTGTAGAGGACCTTGAAGGTCACTCGCCGGGCCGGAACGGATCACCCGACGTCCGGCGCCGTCGACCTCTGGCCGGCCTGGAGAGGCGTTGCTGTGTCAGGCGTCGGGGTCGAGGTGGGCGAAGACGACGAGGTTCTCGGTGTAGTCCTTCGCCTTGCGGTCATAGGCGCCTGCGCACGTGATGAGTCGCACGAGTGCGTCGGGGGTGTCGTCGTAGACGCGCTGGTCGGGGAAGTCGTCCTTGCGGAAGCTTTCCACGGAGTCGATGAGGAAGACGGCTGTGGTGCCGTCAGCGCGCCTGACCTCGAAGTTGTCTCCAGGCTTGAGTTCACCGAGCCTGGCGAAGACGGCCGGGGCGGTGGCTGTGTCGAGGTGGCCGGCGATGAGCGCGGTCCCCCGCTCGCCGGGGGAGATGCCGGAGGCGTGCCAGCCGACCAGGTTCGTGTCGTCTGCGGGGGGCGGGTCCAGGGCGCCGGAAGGGCCGATCTCCAAGCCGGTGAACGGCGCGTCCACTCCGATCTTGGGAATCTTCAGGCGTGTAGGAGCCGACCTCGGCATCGCCGGGCTGGCCGGTGGGACGGCGCTCGGCGAAGCGGACGACGAGGCGGGCTCCGGCGCGGCCGCCGGAGCGTGTCCGGCCGCGGAAGGAGCCCCTGGCTTCGCCGGCGCGCTCGCGCCCTGTGTGAACATCCCCGGGCCGAAGACGAGCAGGAGCACAGCCAGCGTCAGCGTCCAGAACACGGCGGGGACAACCCACCGCGCGATACGCCGGGGCGCTCCCACGCCGGCGGGGTCTGGTCGGGTCGTCACCAGGGGCACCTTTCGGATTCAGGGGTCCGGGATTGTGAGGCGGAAGAGGTGGGGCCGGACGTAGGGGCCGCCTCCCGGAGGCAGCCCCTACGTCCGGTGTGTCACGACGCCGCGCCGGCGGCCTTCCTGCGGCGGTAGAGGACGAACGCGGCCAGTCCGCCCGCGAGCACCACTGCGCCGGTCACATTCGTGCCGCTGCTCGCGAGGCCGCCCCCGCCGGTGTGCACGCCGCCCTTGGGCTTGTCGTGGTGCTTGTCCTTGCTCCAGTCGTCCTTCTTGTCCTTGCTCCAGTCGTCCTTCTTGTCCTTCGACCAGTCGTCCTCGCCGACCAGCGACAGAGCACCGGAGCCGGTGTGCACGCCGCCCTTCGGCTTGCCGTGGTGCTTGTCCTTGCTCCAGTCGTCCTTCTTGTCCTTCGACCAGTGGTCCTCGCCGACGAGAGACAGAGCACCGGAGCCGGTGTGCACGCCGCCCTTCGGCTTGCCGTGGTGCTTGTCCTTGCTCCAGTCGTCCTTCTTGTCCTTCGACCAGTGGTCCT